>JAGLRQ010000038.1 GCA_023136205.1 Candidatus Auribacterota bacterium | reverse complement strand
GTACAAAAATCTTCCGGCAATTCCATCATCCTGACTGCTGAAGAAGAATAATATATTATATCCTCCGCAAGCCTGCTTAGATGAATCCCCACAACTGATAGCGCTGATAAAAACTCTATTACAAAATCCCGGTCTGAAACAGCGTCCATACTGTTGGCGCTGACAGCCGAAAAACCAAGTTCTTCAGCTACAAATTTCCTGTCTATGGCCAAAGCCGTGCCTGCCAGGGCACACGAGCCCAGCGGCAAAACATCTACCCTTTTAAGCGCATCTTTAACCCTGTCCTTATCCCTCTCAAACATTTCAACAAAAGAAAGCATGTAATGGGCAAATGTTACGGGCATGGCAAACTGCAAATGAGTCAGGCCCGGAATAATAACTTCCGAATATTTACCGCCCAAGCGAGCCATGCGCCCCTGCAAATTTAAAAGGCATGACAGTATAGTTTTAGAAATATCTTTTATATACATCCTCGTATCAAGGCTTACCTGATCGTTCCTGCTCCTTGCCGTGTGAAGTTTTTTGCCCAACGCGCCAATACGCTTTATAAGTTCTTTTTCTATAACCATATGAATATCTTCATCCGAGACGGAAGCCTTAAAGTTACAACTGTCCATATCACTCTTTATCAATTTAAGCGTTTTGACAATTTTAGAACTTTCTTTCTTTGTTAAAATACCGGCCTTAACAAGCATTTTCGCGTGCGCGACACTACCGGCAATATCATAGGAATACAGCCTGATATCGAAAGACAGAGATTCGGTAAAACACTCTACTTTCTTGTTGGTGGGTTTTTTAAACCGGCCGCCCCAGAGTTTTTCCTTATTTTTCATTATTTCGTATATCCTCTGTGATTTATATTTCGTGAATTCTTATACATTCTACTTTTTATTCTTTTTCTTTCCAATCTTCAGCCTTAACCCGTTAATCTTTATAAAACCGCCGGCATCCGCCTGATTATAAACTTTATCTTTCTCAAACGTGGCAAAATCCTCGCTATACAATGAGTTGTCGGATTTCCTGCCAACAACTATGCAATTGCCCTTATACAGCTTTAAACGGACAGCGCCTGTAACATTTTTTTGAGTTTCATCCACAGTCTTCCTTAAAATTTCCATTTCAGGGGAAAACCAGAATCCATTATAAACAAGTTCAGAATATTTAGGCATAAAAGAATCTTTAAGATGCTGAACTTCCCGATCCAGGGTAATTGATTCAATCGCCAGATGAGCTTCTCGTAAAATAGTCCCTCCGGGCGTTTCATAAATTCCCCTCGACTTCATTCCGACAAACCTGTTTTCCACTATATCAACCCTACCAATTCCGTTTTTCCCCCCAATATCATTAAGTTGTGAAAGGAGAGACGCGGGGCTCAGCTTTTTGCCATCTATTGAAACAGGTATTCCTTTTTCAAATCCGACTTCAATATATACCGGTTTGTCAGGTGCTTTCTCAGGACTCACACTCATAACAAACATGTCTTCAGAAGGCTCTTTCCACGGATCTTCAAGTACGCCTCCTTCAAAACTTATATGAAGCAAGTTCCTGTCTGAACTGTACGGTTTATCCTTTGAAACCGGGATAGGAATCTTTTTGTCTTTCGCATAGTTTATAAGTTCCGTCCTGGATTTAAAATTCCATTCCCTCCACGGCGCTATAATCTCAAGATCAGGAGCAAGGGCAGTATAAGTAAGTTCAAACCTTACCTGGTCATTCCCTTTGCCTGTAGCCCCGTGTGAAACCGCGTCAGCGCCCTCTTTCAAGGCAATTTCTACCTGCTTTTTGGCAATCAACGGCCTTGCAATCGATGTTCCAAGGAGATATTTGTTTTCATATACCGCGTTTGCTTTGAGTATTTCAAAAACATAATCTTTTACAAATTCTTCCCTTAAATCTTCGACATAAATTTTTGAAGCCCCGGACGCAAGAGCTTTTTTCTTTATATCGCTCAGCTCACTGCCCTGTCCGAGTTCCGCCGCAAAAGCAATTACGTCATACCCTTTTTCCTCCTTAAGCCATTTGAGGATAACTGAAGTGTCAAGCCCTCCGGAATAAGCAAGAACAACCTTTTTCATATCTAAACATTCCCCTTTAATTTTCGGATATTTCTGAAAATACCTCGTTTATTATTTTCATTGCAGTTTTTATCTCAGATTTCGTTACAGTCATCGAAGGAACAAACCTCAGAACATTACCTGAAGTACAGTTTATTATAAGGCCTTTTTCCAAACATTTTTTAAAAATATTATCCCCACTGATAGAAAGTTCCATTCCCAGCATCAACCCGATACCGCGAATTTCCCTGATAAAACCATATTTACCCTTTAACTTTTCCAGCTTACCTTCCAAATACTTCCCTTGTTTTACAACTTTATTCAGAAGATCATTTTCTTCTATAAACTTGAAAACCGCAAGAGCCGCCGCGCACGCGAGGGGATTACCTCCAAACGTTGAAGCATGGTCTCCAGGGCTAAAAATGTCACATATTTTCTTCCCGGCGAGAATCGCTCCGATAGGCACGCCTCCGCCAAGTGTTTTCGCAAGGGTCATTATATCAGGAACAATACCAAAATGCTTATACGCGAACATCTGTCCTGTCCTTCCCATACCGGTCTGTATTTCATCAAAAATCAGCAACAGATTCTTTTCATCACAGATAGCTTTTAAAGATTCCATGTATGATTTGCCTGCAACGTTAATACCACCTTCTCCCTGAACAGGTTCAAGCATTACAGCAACAGTTTTTTCTGTTACCGCGTTTTTAAGCGCCTCTATATTGCCAAACTCCACATATTTAAACCCCGGAACAAGCGGGCCAAAACCCTCACGATATTTTTCCTGGCCTGTCGCGGTAATCGCCGCAATCGTCCTTCCGTGGAAAGACTTTTTCATGGTTATAATTTCGTACCTTCCCGTCAGATTACCGTACTTACGGACAAGCTTTAAAGCCGCTTCATTCGCCTCCGCGCCGCTGTTGCAGAAGAAACATTTTCCCGGATAAGCGTGCTGTATTATTTTTTTAGCCAGCAAAGGCTGTAACTCGGTCATAAAGTTGTTCGGCATGTGTATAAGCAAAGACGCTTGTTTCTTTATCGCTTTTACAACCCCGGGGTGACAATGGCCGAGGCCGCTAACAGCCCAGCCCGGGAAAAAATCAAGATACTTTTTCCCGTCGTTATCCCAGACCCAGGAACCTTTACCTTTTACCATAACAATGGGATTCCACCCATATGTTTTCATAACACAGGCATTATAATCTTCTATCAATTCCATAGTCGTCGACATACATATTCTCCATTAATTTGTCTTTATCTATACTAATATTTCTGTCCCTATCCCTTTATCCGTAAAAATCTCAAGAAGAAGGGAATGCTGTATCTTCGCGTCAATAATATGTGTTTTATGAACACCTGATTTCACAGCATGTACACATGACTCAACTTTTGGCAGCATACCTCCCGTAATAACTTTCTTTTGTTTTAGTTTTTCAATCTCTTTTACGGTTATTGAAGGAATAAGATAATCTTCTTTATCCTCCCGCTTCCCAATTATTCCTCTTACATTAGTCAGAAAAACCATTTTTTCAGCTTTTAAAGCTGCTGCTATTTCCGCGGCGGCATGATCAGCATTTACGTTGAAAGTTTCATCTTTTTTATTGTATCCAAGCGGAGCTATAACAGGTATTTTACCATCGGAACAAATATTCTTTAAACGCGTCACATGTGCTTTCTCTACATCCCCCGCGAAACCCATGTCAATTTCCTTCTCAGGATTCCCCGGATCAAAAACTTTCTTTTTCTTAGCCTCTATAATTTTATCCTTTTCACCGGATAAAGGCTCGGCTATCCCACCAAATTCCGCAATAATCTTTACCAACTTTTTATTAACCACTTCAAAAAGGGTTTTTTGAACTATTTTTATGGTTTCTCCATCAGTTACACGTAAACCATGAGCAAAAACAGGTTGCTTGCCCTTTTTTTTCATCTCTTCAGATATGGCACTGCCGCCGCCATGAATTAAAACAGGCTGCATCCCAACGAGTTCCATCAACACAATATCTCTCAGGACATTACGCATTGTCCCCTCATCTAACATCGCGCTGCCGCCGAATTTTATCACAACAATTTTGTCCCTGAACTCCTGAATATACGGCATCGCCTCTATCAAAACAGATGCTTTAGATATTGCTTCTTTCAAAAAATCCCCCCGAATTTTAAAACCATTGAGTTAACAAACAGTAACTCAAACATTTATATCAATGTATCTGCGGCCAATATCACATGTCCATATTTCTTCCTTGTAAACACTCATAGCAAGATCTATGGTAATATTAATTTCACGCTGAACCATATATTTCCTAAGCAAATACTCGGCGCCTTCCACCGCGACACCTTCTTT
>JAGLRQ010000037.1 GCA_023136205.1 Candidatus Auribacterota bacterium | reverse complement strand
ACAAACTTGGTAGCCCCCTCACCGTCTTTCACAATCATCTCGGCAAGCTGCAAACATATAAATTTTACGGCAGAAGAAAATATCTTCTCAGATTTAGTGTTTGGTTTTACTTCCGTCTCTGACATTCCATTAGCAATGGCAATTACAGTATCATTTGTACTCATATCACCATCAATAGTTATTTTGTTAAAAGAAATATTCACTGCCGCGGATAGATTTTTTTTCAAAGTATTTGCTCTAATTTTAGCATCAGTAGTTATAAAAGCAAGCATCGTAGCCATATCCGGATTTATCATTCCGGCGCCCTTCGCCATAGCTCCAATTTTAATCACTCCATCCGGCAGAGTTACCTCCACCGCTATCTCTTTTACTCTTGTATCTGTGGTCATGATAGCTTCGGCAGCAGAATAATTTCCCTCTTCCGAAAGTTTCTTACACAGATATTTTAGTCCCCTGGCTACAGATCCGACGGGAAGCGGAACGCCTATTTTGCCTGTAGAACACATCGTGACCTCGCTTTTCTTAAGGCCAAGTTCGCAAGCGGCTTCCTGTGTAACAGCGTCAGCATTATCGTAACCTTTCTTGCCGGTACCGGCATTGGCAACACCACTGTTAATTATTATCGCCCTTAGCTTCCCGTCACGTAACCGCGCGCGTGAAAGGGAAACCGGCGCGGCGGGTATAGCATTTTTGGTAAAAACACCTTTAGCCACTGTTTCTTCAGCTTCCGAGTAAATTATTGCAAGATCCTTTTGCCCGTTTTTCTTAAGGCCGCAGTGTCCTCCCACCGCCTTAAAGCCGACAGGGGCTGTAATACCGCCGGAAATAACCTTAATATAATCTAATTCCATAAAAATATCCCCGCTGAGTTAAATTAAACCTTCTGTTTGCTCCAGGCCAAACATTATATTCATGTTTTGGACAGCCTGGCCCGCCGCCCCCTTAAGAAGATTGTCCACTGTGGAAATTATTACCAGTTTCCCCGTTGCCTTATCATATGCAAACCCGATATCACAAAAATTATTAGACCTTATATCCTTTGTTTGAGGCAGTTTCCCTTGCGGATATACCCTTACAAAAGGTTTCCCTTTGTAAAAATCACTATATAATTCTACAATTTTCCCAAGAGATACCTCTTTTTTTAAAGTCAGATAAATAGTACTCAAAATACCCCTCGACATCGGTATCAGGTGAGGGGTAAATAAAACCTTTATGTTTTTGCCCGCGATTTTTGAAAGCTCCTGTTCCATCTCGGGTGTATGCTGGTGGGCCCCTATCCTATATGCTTTTACGCTCCCCTCACACTCCGGAAAATGAAATGCAAGGCTCGCTTTCCTGCCTGCTCCCATGATCCCTGTTTTAGAATCAATAATAATCTCACTGCCGGAATTTAGCCCTTCTTTCAAAACAGGAGCAAGCCCGAGAATTGCACTGGTAGGGTAACACCCGGGATTAGCGACAAAATCAGCCTTTTTTATTTCGTTTTCATAAAGTTCGGGTAAGCCGTAAACTGCCTTTTCAATATTGCCCAAATCAGTATGCCTGCAATCGTACCACCTTGAATAAACCTCAGCATCTTTCAGTCTGTAATCCGCGCTCAGGTCTATAACCTTCAGGCCCTTATCAAGAAAATACCCGGAAAATTTCATACTCAGGGTATGCGGCAATGCCAGAAATATAAGATCAGCCCCGGAAATAGCCTTTTCTTTCTCAAAGGGATAGCATTTTTGATGAATAAGGTTCTTAAGCTCGGGAAATTCATCGTCTATATAAACTTCATTATCAAGTTTAGCGGTTAGGGATACTATTTTAGCATCCTTATGCCTGAGAAGTATTTTTATAATTTGTTCCCCGGTATACCCGGTCGCCCCCACAATTGAAACTTTTATCATAATTCACCAATCCCTGTTCAGATTTATCCATATATAAATAAAGTATATGATTATCCCAAAATTCGCATTAGAAAACAATACTTATAGTAACATCCGGGAAACACCGCAGTTAGTTGAAAAACAAAAAAAAGGGCAGAGGTAAAGTCCTCTGCCCTTGAGAATTCTGGTAATCTAGCGCTTAGAGAACTGAAACCTCTTTCTTGCTCCTGCTCTTCCGTATTTTTTTCTCTCTTTCATCCTGTCATCTCTTGTAAGGTGCGCTTTTTCCTTAAGAGGGTCTTTCAGAGACCCATCGGCTTTAATAAGAGCCCTTGCAATTCCATGCCTTATCGCTCCGGCCTGGCCAACATCTCCCCCGCCATTCACTTTGATTATTATATCATATTTGCCGAGGCTATTGGTATCGGCAAGGGGGCTTTCAACCTGGTTTATAAACGCTCCCACACCAAAATAATTTTTCAGAGGTTTTTCATTAACCTCAATCTTGCCTTTCCCAAGCATTAATCTCACCTGGGCAACCGCAGTTTTTCTTCTTCCTGTAGCACGATATTCTTCAATCATTTATTCCACTCCCGATAATGTTAATACTTTAGGCTTCTGAGCCGCATGAGGATTTTCAAGGCCCCTGTATACTTTAAGCTTTTTAAGAACCTGGCTGCTAAGCTTGTTTTTAGGCAGCATCCCTCTAACAGCCTGGAATATCACTTTCTCCGGATTTTTCTCTACCATCTTTTTAAAAGGAACTTTTTTAAGCCCTCCCTGATAGGGACTTTTGGATATATATTCTTTCTGCTCCTTCTTTTTACCGGTAAGCTTTACTTTTTCGGCATTAATGACAATGACAAAATCTCCCGTATCAACGTGGGGAGTATAAATCGGCTTGGATTTCCCTCTTAAAATATCCGCGATTTGGGTAGCCATTCTGCCCAAAATCTTACCTTCGGCATCAAGAAGATACCATTTTCTATCTACATCAATTTTTTTCGCAGCAAAAGTCCTCATTTTACCTTTCCCTTGTTCACAGTAATCAAAAATCAAACAGGGGCATAACTTAGCACAGGAAGTTTAGGATGTCAATATTAAATTTGGCATCAAAAGAATCTGAACAGATTGTGCCCAAAGGATTCATTCAAGTCAGCCAGATTACCGGCTAACTGCCAAAAATATAATATTGTTTGTTTTCAAAACGTTTTATTTTAATCTTGCGGATTTTAATCAGTTCTTCCACAATCCGGGCTGCGTCCTGAACAGAAACTCCAAACGAGACCGATATTTCATCCAGGGTAGCAGGATGGCTTTCAAGAAGGGAAAGAAGCCCTGCACTGCTAATTTCACCATAGCCAAGCTCGGGAATCTTAGGCAGGTTTCCAATAACATTTACATTCTTTCCAAGTTTATCTGCTATTTTTATAAGCGTAAACCGGTCGACCGGTAAAACATTTTTTTCAATCGGAGGCCTTACAACAGTGTTTAGATGAATTTTATCAGGTTTAATCCTGCTTATGGCATAAGCAAACTTCTCAACCTCCCTATCCGTATCATTGATGCCTTTAACAAGCATTATTTCAAGCCATATCCGGTTGAAAAATTCCATTCTAAATTTTACAAGCCCTTCAATAATTTCTTCGGCAGTGACACCTTCAAAAGGGCGGTTTATTCTTTCAAAAATATCCTGGGAAACAGCATCCAGGGACGGCATTACCAGATCGGCTTCAAGAAGATCATGCCTTACTTCTTCCATCTTAAGAAACAAACTGTTTGTTATAACACATACCTTTTTTGACGAAATCTTTTTTATTTCCCTTATCATGTTTCCAAGATCAATATTTAAAGTGGGTTCGCCGGAACCGGAAAATGTTATCCATTCATAAACAGCATTTTGGGAAGGAAACTTGCGGAACTCATCCAATATTTGCTCAGCAGAAACATATTCTTTTCTCTTTGTGATTTTCTTTGAGGACGAAGCAAGCTGGCAATAAATACAATTAAAAGGACATGTTTTCAAAGGAACAACATCAATTCCAAGCGACATCCCCAACCTTCTTGAAACAACCGGACCGTAAATGTATCCCACTTTTAGCCTCTCTTTTATTCAACACCACATGCTATTATTTAATCTTTCTTCCACAGCTTGCTTAACAAAACAGGGAACACACTTATGAAAACATTTCATCTTTCTGTCCCTCTTTTTTAATCTTTCTAAGCTTACCTGCCGCGAGTTTTCTATTTAAAAAGCTCGCTCTATCTACTATTAAAACACCGTTCAGATGGTCAACCTCGTGCTGGATAGCCCTAGCGGCAAGGCCGGCCGCGGAAATAGTTATTTCCCCGCCCTTGTCATTAACGGCTTTTACCTCAATTTTCTCCGCTCTTTCAATTTCAAAATAAATACCGGGGAAACTCAAACACCCTTCCTCGGCAACAGAGTCCCCTTCTTTTTTTATTATCTCCGGATTAATAAACGCCATGGGGCCTTCTCCAACATCTATAATTATTATTCTAGAAGACTTACCCACCTGAGGAGCCGCAAGGCCAACACCACTTTCCGCTTTCATAGTCTTGAACATTTCCATTATAAAGTTTCTTATCTCGGGAGACCATTTCACCGGCTCAGCTTTTTGCCTCAAAACTTTAGCACCGTATTTATATATTTTCATAATATTTCCTGTAGTCAAGCATTGAGCATCGAGTATTGCGTATTGAGTAATCTGACAGCTAACGGCTAAAAGCTAATCTTGCATTTTTACTATATACCATGATACGAAATAGTGCGCAGCGCGCAGCGCAGCCTCCCCTAAGGGGACTATATACGGCTTTTACTCTATTTTCGGTTTGACAAAATGGTTTACAGGGCCGCATCCTTTACCTGGATTATAACCATTCTTTATTGCTTCTTCAACATATCTCTTTGCTATTTCAACAGCTTTGAATATTGAAAAGCCCCTTGCAACTGAAGCTGTTATTGCTGAAGAGAGAGTACACCCTACCCCATGTGTGCAGCCGGATGAATACCTTTTACCCTCATAGACCTTAACCCCCTTTGGGGAAACAAGAACATCACAAGGGTTACCGGAAAGATGTCCGCCTTTTATAAGAACATTTCTCACACCGCATTTCTGAATCAATTTACCCGCCTTCTTCATATCTTCTACGGAACAAATTTTCATGCCTGTTAATTTCTCTGCTTCAAAAATATTGGGGGTTACTAAAAAAGCTATCGGCAAAAGTTTTTCTTTCAAAGCTTTTACAGCATCCGCTTTTAACAGCCTGTGTCCGCTCTTTGAGATCATTACAGGGTCAACAATTATTTTTTTAAATCCCGCGTTTTTGAAGTAGGACGCGATAAGCCCAACTATCTTTTTATTATAAAGCATACCGGTTTTAACCGCGTCAACCCTCATATCATCAAAAACAGCTCTAATCTGTTTTAACACAAATGAAGGCTCTACTTCAAATATTCCGGAGACACCACAGGTATTTTGAGCAGTAAGGCTTGTAATCACGCTCGTTCCATAAACCCCAAACGCAAAAAATGTTTTAAGGTCCGCCTGAATACCTGCCCCTCCCCCGGAATCTGAGCCCGCAATTGTCAAAGCCAAAGATATTTTCTTTTTCCTCATATCAATTCAAATCCTATTGTCCCAGGCTCCACCGGTTTAACCGCGACCTGCCCGGAACTATCCCCTGTCTTGAAAAAAATGTCAACTCTTTCTGTATCTCTTCCTTTACCATAGTAAGCAACCGCTGACGCGGCCTCTTCTATACACAAACTGCCCTTTGGAATAAGAATCCCTGTTGCTCCAGACACCTTTTCAGGCCTCAATTTTACTATGTTATCACATTCTTTATTCCACAGGTAATTGCTTTCAGATTCGTTTCTGGCAATTACCAGCCGGCTCCCGGAAACATGCCTGAACAATCTTCCCCCTTTAATCAATTCCACGTCCTCAAAACTGTTTTCACCTGCCTCAATTGAATGTTTAAGCTTTTTGGAAAAATTCGCATCTGTAAGAAGGCATCCTCCGGCAGGCTGGGGAATATTTTTTATACAAAAGTGCTCAGCCAATTTATACTGCGCTTTTCTTCCCCTCCCGCAAAGGCCGTAAAGACGTG
>JAGLRQ010000036.1 GCA_023136205.1 Candidatus Auribacterota bacterium | reverse complement strand
GGTTATGACCATAAATATATTTATTCGCATATCGGATATAACCTTAAGATAACCGATATGCAGGCAGCAATTGGCTGTGCTCAGTTAAAAAAACTTAAGGATTTTATCAGCCTGCGCCGAAAAAATTTTAGTTTTATCTATAATCTTTTGGAAAAACATAAAAAACATTTTATTTTACCGCGTGCTGAGAAGAATTCCGAACCGAGCTGGTTTGGTTTTCCCATATTGGTAAAAGAAAATGCGCCTTTTACACGGGATGGCATTGTGAATTATTTGGAAAATAATAAAATAGCGACTCGTATGTTGTTTGGCGGGAATTTGACCAGGCAGCCTGCTTACCGGGATGTAAAATACAGGGTTTCCGGAAAGTTATTTAATACCGATTTAGTAATGGATCGTCTTTTCTGGGTTGGAGTTTATCCGGGGATATGCGAAAAACAGCGTGAATATATTCGTAAGATTTTTGAAAAGATGTTAAAGGCCGTATAAATTGAAATATGAGGAATTTTTATGAAAAAGATTTCTGTTATAACCGGCGTTCGGAATGAAGAAGAAACAGTCGCGGAGGTTTATAAAGAGATAAAAAGGGTATTTGCGGGATTAGAAAAAAAGTACGATTACGAACACATATTTATGGATAATTGCAGTACTGACGCAACGGTTTCTATTTTGAAAGAAATAGCCCAAAAAGATAAAAAAGTAAAAATATTAGTGTTTTCCAAAAACTTTGGTGTCCTGAGAGGTTTAATGACAGGTTACAAATACGCGGCAGGGGCCGCTGTAATTTGTTATGAGGCAAATTTGAAAGATCCCGCGGACTTAATAACCACTTTTATAAAGCACTGGGAGGATGGATATTCTGCTGTATACGGGGTTAGAAATAAAAGCCGGGAAATTTTTTTGATGGCTTTTGTCCGCAGAATTTTTTATAGATTGATCAATTCTTTGTCGGAAGATAAGCCGCCGTTGAATTCCGGAGGGTTTCGTTTAGTGGACAGAAAAATAGTTGATGAACTGGTTAAAATAGAAGATTACAGGCCGTATATAAGAGGCCTGATGGCTTCGGTTGGTTTCAATCAAATCGGTGTAGAGTATATTAGAGGAACAAGGCCCAAAGGAAAATCAAAAAGCACATTCGCTTTTCTGATAGATTTTGCGATTAACGGTATTGTAAGTAGTTCGATAGCGCCGGTTAGATTATGTACTCTTACTGGTATCGGATTATCGGTTTTGAGTTTTTTGATGGGTTTTATTTACCTTATTTTAAAATTAAGCATTTATAAAACCCAAATATCAGTTGCCGCGGGTTTTATTATTTTAATGCTGCTGTTTTTAGGTATTCAACTCTTTTTTATAGGAATGGTAGGTGAATATGTAGTAGCCATTCATTCCCAGGTCCGAAAAAAACCCTATATAATTATTAAAGAAAAAGTCAATTTTGATAGTTAATGTGATGCCAAAAATACGGAAAATATCAGTAAATTTATATGAAAGATTTCTGAAAACCCGCCACAGATTTGTAAAACCAGTTATTTTTTTGATACTTTTAATCTCACTGGTTGTAGGCGCGGGGTATAGGGCTGTTGATATTAAGAAAAACTTTGGAATAAATGGTGGTTTTGAATTTTATGTTGAGATGGCCTCACATTTTTGGACGGAACCTGGAGGTTACAACTTTGAAGAAGGCTTGAAAATAAAAGAAAATCCGGATGATTATGTTTTTACCCATTATCCTAAAGAACCCGCGACCGCGTCTTTTGAAAACGAGAAAGGCTGGGAGTTTATCCTGAGCCTGATATTCAAGGAGGGTACAAGGGGTATACAGAATCTGGCAATGACGGTTGTTAGATATCAAATGATGTTGGACCTTCTTGTTATAATTCTTCTATTTTTTGCCGGCAGGTCAATAGCGGGCCCTCTTGGCGGTAGTTTCGCGGCAGTGCTTTACGCCTTATTCAAGCCATCTATTATGATGATGAGCTGGGTATCTTACTACTACTGGTCTATTCCATTTTCAGCCTTGAGCCTTTTATTCTGGGCTGCAATCTACAAACCTGAAAGCAGAACATATTCCCTGAAAGTTTTGTTTTCATTGTTTTTTTTATACGGCGTGGTAATAGGATTTGCTACTTCTCTTCGTCTCAGTTTTCTCTTTCTTCCTTTGTTTTTGTCTCCTCTGATTTTTTTTCGTGAACGAAACTATAAAAGAAGTCTGATATTGATCCTTGCCATGTTGATGGGACAGGGGATATTGCTGGTACCGCAGGTACTTATTACACAGAAATATTATGATCGATATACCCTGTCTGTAAGAGGTAAATGGCACAATGTTATTCAGGGATTGGGCGCTTACCCGAATCCGTTTGGCGTAAAAGACAGTGCTGATCTGACTGCGATAGATTGGGTGATGGAGAGGGGCGGGCCTGATCTTAATAAAGTGGGAATTCAGGAATATGATAAATTTGTAATGAAAGAGATAGTTTGTTTATTTAAAGAGAGGCCGGATATTTTTCTGCGTAACTTCAAAACCAATTTCTGTTCCGGAATAGCAATGACACCAAAAGACAGAGTTCGTTATATAGGAGGCCCCGCCTTTTTTGGTATTCTGGATACTGATAAAAAATTCGGAATATTGGACAGCAATAAAAAGTATGTTAGGTACGATCCTAAAATTCTTAAGCTCACCCGCATTTTCCCGTGGCTTGTACTTTTTAGCCTTTTGGTACTTTTCTTTTTCCGCAAAAAGAATTTTGGGCCTTTGATTACAGTTGTATTTCAGGGATTTTATATGCTTGGCATTCTTTGTGTGTACTTTCCTCCGGCAGATGTTCACACAACAAATTATTTTCCTGTGTTTGTTCTTCTTTTGTCAGTTGGATTAGCGGTTTTAGTCAAAGGGGTTGTAAGTATTTTTGAAGGGTCTGTGAGATACCGTATAGATGAAAATAAAACTAACTCTTGGTCCGCAACAATCAAAAAATGTTTTCAGGAAGACTGGGATAAAAAATATTGTTCTGTGTCGGCAGAAAGTGCTGAAGTAATGAAAAAAGTTTCAGGACAGCGGCGTAGGGTTGCAACAAAAAAACTAATGTGGCTTTTTATAGGATTAATTATTGTAATTGTACTGTTTATGTCAAAAAACAGGGAATGTGCTATCAGTGAGATTGCCCAATCGGATGATGATATAATAAACACTATCCTGAGGCCTGAGACAAACGGCGGTTTTGAATCGTGGAGCAATGGAAAATTTTCTGTTCCTTCTGGTTGGGTTTTTCCTAAACAGCAGGGAATCCGAAGGGCAACCGGTGCAGAAAATGTTAAAATAGGAACGTCTTCTGTGGAAGTGGAGGCGGATAAAACTGAAGCTACCCATATAATTTTTTGTGTTCCCAGAGATAAATTATATAGTCTGTTAAACAAAAATATAATTATTGACGCGTGGATTAAATCGGCAAATAAAAGTCCTGACAAAGTTTATATTTATGTTGTTTCCATCAATGGCAGGGATGATCCTTATAATAGAGTGTTCTACCAAAATAGTGGACAATGGGAAAAACTTAAGATTCCTTATAAAGTTCCGGTTGATACCCAGTCTCTTTACATCATGTGTGTCGCGGATGCAGGAACTTCTGCCTATTTTGATGGTGTCAGCATGAGATATAAAGAGAAATTAAAAAGAAATGATATTAATTAATTCCTCACCAAAAGATACTTTGAAGATATTTCAGCCCTTTTCGCGCACTAATCTGCCGATAGGGATTGGATCTCTTCTGGCTGTTACCGAAAACAAGAAAATTAAGGCCAGGTTTATAGATGAGCATGTCGAAAGTAATACTCTTGGGCTGATAGAAAAATATATAAAAGAGACAGAACCCCCTTATATTTTTGGATTTAGTGTTTTAACGGCAGCCTTTAAAACCGCTGTGCTGACTTCAAAGAGGGTAAAAGAACTTTATCCTGATTCTGTGATTTGTTTCGGGGGAATTCATCCGACGGCTGTGCCGGAGGAAGTTTTGTCTTATGGCCATATTGATGTTGTCATTAGGGGTGAAGGAGAGAAAACTTTGCCCGAATTATACGGGCTTGTAAAAGGGAGAAAGGATTTTTTCCATTTAGATGGGCTTTCTTATAGGCGAAACGGCCGGGTTATTCATAACAGGGATGCGCCTTTTATAGAAAATCTTAATGAATTACCGCCCTTTCCATTCCATCTTTTTAACCCTGCAAGATATGACCTTGGTTCTATAGTAACTTCGCGGGGATGCCCTTTTGACTGTATTTTTTGCAGCAACAGGCTTATAACCGGAAAAAGATACAGGTTTAGATCGGTTGAATCTGTAGTTAATGAACTGGATATCTTACATAATAAGTATCACCAGAATCATATTCTTTTTCTTGATGATAATTTTCTGGTTAATAAAGAGAGAATATATATTCTTCTGGAAGAACTTAAGAAAAGAGGGTTTGATAAAAAGATGACTTTTTCTTTTCAGGCAAGAGCGGATAGTTTTGATTATAAACTGTTTGAAGCTTTATATAACACTGGTTTTAAAAATCTTTCCTTGGGTTTAGAAACAGCATCTGAGAGAATGATGAAGGTTCTTCAGAAAAGTGAAACTGTTAAACAATGTGTCGAAGCCGCCAAGGGAGCCGGACAGATTGGGTTTCATATCAGTGCCGTATTTATGTATGGTATCCCGGGTGAAACTCACGAAGAGAGACTTAATTGTGCAAAAATGAGCAAGGTATTGAAATTGGATATGGTGAGGTTTAATAATGCGACACCATATCCCGGAACCGAGCTCTATGAGATTGCAAAAAGAGAAAACAGGTTAAATGTGCGGGGGCTATACGAAAATTTCAACTCGGTATCGGCCTTTATTGAAAATCCTTTTAAAAAAATACCCTTTTCATATGTCCCGATTGGAAGTTCTGAAGAAGAATTAAGAATGGATATTTTATTTAGTTATTTTGCGTTTTATTTTGATATTAACAGAATTAAGAAGATATTTACCAGGCCCGATACAGGCATGAGGTGGTTTAACCCCGGCAGAAAAATATTTGGTTTTCTTAAAAAGATGCCCGCGCTTATTGTTTTATTTGTTATAATGCTCGTTAAATTCGGTGAGTTATTTTTTAATGTTCTGCTGAAGAGAAAAACCTCTATATCGATGAGGGAATTTATAAAGATATTCAGGATGAGTTAAAAAAGATTTTGAATACGTTTTGGAGGAAAATGATGAACATAGGAATTATAGGACTTGGCCACTGGGGCCCGAATATTGTTCGAAATTTTGTCGGGCATCCCAGGGTAAATCTCAAATATGTCTGTGATGTTTTGGAATCTTCATTTAAAGGAGTGAAAGGATTACTTCCCAAAGAATGTAAATGTGTTACCGATGCATCTCTGGTTGTAAATGCCTCTGATATTGATTCGGTGGCAATTATTACTCCCGCGTCAACCCATTATGATTTGGTAAAGAAAGCTCTTCTAGCGGGTAAGCATGTTTTTAGCGAGAAACCGCTTGCTTTGGATGGGGCGAAATGTGAGGAACTGTGTGCTATTGCTAAGTCATCAGGGTGTAAGCTAATGGTTGGATATACCTTTCTTTTTAACAACGCTGTTAGGAAACTTAAAGAGTTAATTGACTCGGAAAGACTTGGGAAATTGTATTATTTGACAGCAATGCGAACGCACATGGGGCTTGTTCGTAAAGATGTTAGCGTCGCGTGGGACCTTGCCCCTCATGATGTTTCTATTATGAATTATCTCTTAAACGCTGTTCCGGAGAAAGTTTCCGCCGTATCAGCAAGTCCTTTAGGTTTTGACCAGGCGGACATTGCTTTTATAACACTTTTTTATCCCGGAGGTATAGTTGGCCAGATTCATGTAAGCTGGGTTGATTCAAATAAGGAGCGGCGGGTACATGTTATCGGCAGTAAGGCCAGGGCGGTATTTAACGACTTGAATAATCTGGAACCGGTGCGCCTTTTTGAAAAGGGGATTTGTATTTCTGATTCTGTTGAGCCTGATTTTGGCAATTTTCGTTTTTTACTGCGGGATGGAGATATTATTAGCCCAAAAGTTGATATGCGTGAACCGGTTAGTCAGATGAGCGACGCTTTTGTAAGGCTGGTTTTGGATAATGAAGAAAACATTGTAGATGGAGGATTTGACCTCGGCGTTACTCGGACACTTGTTGCGGCTCATAAATCCATGCGGGCTGGAGGGATACCGCAGAATATAAATTAAGGATAGGCAATATGATACCTTTTGTTGATGTTGTGCAGCAATACACCCTTTATAGAAAAGAATTTAAAAAAGCTTTTGAAGATGTTTGCTCTTCGGGAATGTTTGTCCTTGGCCCTGAAGTGCAGCGTTTTGAAAAACGATTTTGCGCGTACCTTGGAGTAAAAGAGGCGGTTGGAGTGGCCAGCGGAACGGATGCTTTACGTCTTGCGTGTCAGGCTCTCGGCATCGGCCCCGGCGATGAAGTTCTGGTTCCGGCAAATACATTTATCGCTACAGCTCTTAGTGTTTATGACCTGGGCTCTATTCCGGTTCCTGTTGATGTTAATCCTGAATCGTTTCTTATGGATCTGACTGATGCTTCCAGCCGTCTTACCGGCCGGACAAAAGCAATTTTACCGGTGCATCTTTATGGCCGGAGTATGGATATGGATGCTGTAACAGCATTCTCGCGAAAACACAATCTTATTCTTATTGAGGATGCGTGTCAGGCGCATGGAGCTATGTGGGAAGGCCGGCGCGTGGGCAGTTTTGGGGCTGTTGGATGTTTCAGTTTTTATCCCGGTAAAAATCTTGGAGCGTTTGGGGACGGTGGAATGATAGTAACTGAAGACCATTCTGTCGCGGAAAAACTAAGGTTGCTTCGTAATTACGGTTCTATTAAAAAATATATACACGAATTTCCTGGGACGAACAGCCGTCTGGATTCCCTGCAGGCAGCGATCTTAAATATTAAGATTAAGTTTCTCGATGAATGGAACAAAAAGCGGTTTTACGCGGCCCGCCGCTATACCGAAAAACTTAAAAATATAAACGGCCTGCATCTGCCGGTGTTGGACTTTGATAATATTTCCAGACACGTTTTCCACCTTTTTGTCCTTACATGCGAACGGCGTGATGAGCTTTTAGATTATTTGACTAAACAGGATATAGGATGCGGAGTCCATTATCCTGTCCCTATCCATCTCCATCGGGCTTTTACATCGCTCGGATATAAAAAAGGCAGCTGCCCTGTGGCGGAACAGCTGTCAGAAAAAATAATTTCTCTTCCAATGTTTCCGGAGATTACCGATAAACAAATCGATACTGTTGCTGGAGCAGTTAGGAGATTTTATGACTAATTCCCGATACAGTGTTTCAGTTGTGATACCTGCGCATAACGAAGAGAAAATTCTGGAAAATGCAGTTTTGCATACCATGAAAACTTTTCAGTCATTAAATCTTGATTTTGAAATGATTATTGTTGATGACAGCAGTACGGACAAAACAGGGCAAATTGCCGATAGCATTGCAAGTTGTTACCCGAATATTTATTGTTTTCATCATGGGACTAATCAGGGCAGCGGCGGAGCCTTTCGAACAGGAATTGCTCACGCGGGCAAAAAATATGTAATGTTTGTGCCTGTTGATAACCCTCTGGATATTGAAGATATGGAAGCTTATCTGCCCAGAATGGATGTGTGTGACATTGTGGTGGGGTACAGGGTTGAACGGCTTGGATATAGCGGTTTTGCCCGCTTTGCATCGTTTGTTTATAATAGGATCCTGATTCCATTGCTGTTTAATATTGGGTTGACGGATGTAAACTGGATTCAGGTTTATCGGCGAAATTTGTTTTCTTCGGGTACAATCCGATTTGACAATTCAAGGTTTTTTTATCTCGTTGAAATTCTGGTTAAAGCGCGAAGGCAAGGATTGATTATCGCGGAAGTGCCCGCGAGAATGAAAAGACGTATGTATGGCAGGGCAACTAACACTCGTTTTTCTGTTATAGCGCGGACTATATATGACATGCTAAAGTTTTTTTGGGAAATCAGGGAGAAAAATAAAAAACTATGAAATGTGTGTTAGTCGCGATAGGGTGGGAAAACATTGCTTTACAGGCGCTTTCCGCAATGCTTAAGGAACATGGACATGAGGTTCACCTTGTTTATGACCAGGCATTGTTTGATGATAAGAATTATTTGAAAATTGATTTCCTGGCTAAATTGTTCGGCCAAAAAGATCTGGTGCTTCAACGTATTATTGAGTTGGAGCCGGACCTTGTCGGGTTCCACGTTCAGACAATTCAGTATCAGGAAATGAAGAATCTTGCGAAAGAATTAAAGAAATATTATCGCGTCCCCGTTATTTTTGGGGGGATACATCCCCATTCTGCTCCAAATGAAGTTCTATTTTCTGATGATCCTACCGTGGATATAATCTGTCTCGGGGAAGGAGAATATCCTCTCTTAGAGCTGGCTGACAGCATAGATGCCGGGAAAATAGATTATAGCATTGAAAATCTCTGGTTCCGGATTGAAAATGGAACTTTAATTAAGAATAAGATGCGTCCTTTAATAAAAGATATTGACAGCCTTCCTGTTATAGATAAAGAATTATTTGCACCGCACGTCCCGATAAAATATTCTTATCTCGCGTGTCCGTCCAGGGGATGTCCTTATAAGTGCACATATTGTTCTCTTTCATTTTTAGGGGAGGAAGCTGAAAGATTAAAAGGCCCCAGGCTTCGGGAACGTTCTGTTAATTCGCTTATAGAGGAAATAAAGGCCCACATTATTAAATATAAATGTTCGTGGATAGATTTTCGTCAGCCGGTGATGTCTGCCAGTGAAAAATGGACAGTCGAATTTTTCTCCCGTTACAAAGAGGAAATTAATCTTCCCTTCCGTTGTTTCAGCCATCCTCTTTTGGTTACTGAAGCTTCTGTTCGAGCCATGAAAGAAGCCGGATGTTTTGCTATTCAAATCGGGATTGAATGCTGGAATGAAGAAATCAGAAATAAAATTCTCAATCGTATTGATTCAAATGAGGATATTTACAGGGCAACAGAAATTCTGGAGAAAGTTGGCCAGCCTTATGCCTATGATTATATTCTTGGACTTCCGCGTTTACCAAAGCATACGGAGAAGGGAAATCCTGTTCCTTTATCGGAAGAAGAGGTATTGGAATCTCTTAAAAAAGAGTTGATGGGTTTTGCGGAATTTTTAATTCCTTTGCGTCATTGTTATCGGATTGCCCCTTTTATAATTCAGTATATGCCTGCTACTGTCCTCATTGAACATGGTGTCAGGGGCGGTGAATTGGATGATTGCGAAATAGAAAGGCTTAATGCCGGATTGCATGATAATTATATGACAGGGGGTTCTATAATAACGGATCCCGAGCGTTTACGTCTTCTAAACGGTTATCGCGGGATGCTTAGATTGATGAGTTTTTTACCTCCATGGGCAAAGAGGCTTATGTTGAAAATGAAGTTTTACAGGATTTTCTGGATGCTTCCCTTCAGGTTTTTTATTTCAATTCTTGATGTGATGATTGCTGTAAGGGATAAAGATGCCACCACTTATGTTAAGAATTACTGGTGGTGGTTCAGAAAACGTTTTGATAAAAATTACCATCTGTATATATTTAAAAAACGCAAAAAGTTTAATGTTGTTCCGGATGGCCCTTTCCAACTGCCTCAAGACGGTATTCTGGGTGAAAAAACAGCCTGTGGATGGCAGTGTAATAAATTCAATGAGGCTTGTTCTGAATGAGTGAAAAATTCAATCCGCTTGATCTGTCAAAATTAAAATTCGTTGTTAAGAGGTGTGATTTGTGCGGAAGCCGGGAGAGCAAACCGCTTTATTCGGTTCCTTTTCTTGGTAAAGAATTTTGTTTTGTCCGTTGCCTGTCCTGCGGGCTGGTTTATCAGGATCCTGTCTTGGACAAAGAAAGCCTTGAACATCTTTATGAAACATTGGAATACTGGTCTCATAAGACTAAAGGGCCAACCGATTCTACAATGCTTAATTATTACTCGTATCTTGGTGAAAAAGATATACGCAGGCGCACCGCGGAAATACGCGTTAAATGGATGGCCCCGCATTTGTCCTGTAATGCCCGTATTCTGGATTTAGGCTGTTCGGATGGTTTGTTTGTTAACGCTCTTTCACAGTCCGGATACAGGGCTTCCGGCATAGATATCAGCGATGCTATGATTGCATTGGGGCGTGAAACTTACGGAGTTGATGTTTTACGGGCGGATTTTGAAGGGGATTGGCCTTTTACGAAAACTTTTGACGCAATTACCTGTTATGCTACTCTGTCAAATATTGTAAACCCTTCCCGGGTTTTTGCCAATATACGCAGGCATCTGCGGCCCGGAGGGATGTTTTTTCTAAATTTTGGTGATTCCAGGCGGCTGGTATCCCT
>JAGLRQ010000035.1 GCA_023136205.1 Candidatus Auribacterota bacterium | reverse complement strand
GCCACCAGGCGCTAACTTCATCATCGTCCGTCATCGAACCGTCATATAGCTCACGATAATACGACGCCATCTTTCCCCGAGGGGTAGTATAGTAGTGGCGCTGGAAAGCATTGGGTTTTACGTTATAATATTTATAACCGTCATCTCCATATGGAGCAAGAAGCAGGCTTTTCTTTACAAAATCATCAAGCGCCTCTAAAACAGGCGCTGTTAAAGCTGATACAGGTACGCCTATAGATTCTATCCTCCGATCATTTCTGCTTTCAACAGCTTTGATTGCGGCTAGAAGCAGGCTTTGCACCATATTTTTCTCAACCAGCTTATATAACCCGTCCGCAACCGTAATATCATCTATAATCATCTCACTGTCATCCGCCGACAGGTGAAACTCCACTCTTCCCGTTTTCGTTCCCGTTATAGACGTAAAATCCAAAGACATCTTGTAATAACTCTCAACAGCTAACGGAGTTTGTACAAAAACTGCCGTCGCCGAAACATCACTGAAATTTATCGCAAACTCAGGCCTGAGGGAATAAACCGTATCTCCAAGATGCATCGGAATTTCAACCTTATCACTCAAATCCAGAGTGACACCTTTAATTGTAAGTTTGGCCAGGGTATCGCAGTACCACTGCCTGAATAACGGCCTTTCCACAGTCATTTTTATTATCGCCCCGGTTCCAGGGTCCACGTTTATTATCGTAACCGGGCCGGAATCGGTAGGATCCGCGGGATCATCTGCTTCAAACACCAGTTTGGTGCTGCCGTTTACTACAGGCGCCGCTTCAGGCATTGTTGTGTAAACCGCGACTTCCATGCCGGTTCCTGATATGTTAGCAGCCTTACAATCAGGATAGTCTATGTCAAGCGCCAATATCCCTAAATATTCGTCACCCTCAGGGCCTAACGATTCGTACGCTGATAGCGCGGGGTCATCCACCATTAACAGGCTGTCCGTGAATATTATCCTCTTTACCGTTTCGGAAGAAAGTTTATATGCATTTATAATTAACGCCCGCGCCGCCTCAGGGCCATCATAGACCGTCTGGCTTAACGCCGCGTGATATGTAACCAGCTCTTTTATCCATAAATCTTCACCATCCGCTTCCAAAGAAAATTTGGCGTATCCTAATTCAACACCCTCATGATACATCGTTACTTTATCGGGCTGATGAATAAAATAGTAGGGATAAACCCCAAGCTCATTTACAAAAATTATAGCCGGCAGTTTAAGTGTTATAAGTGTCGCGCCAATCATATAAGAAACATCTATCGAATCGCTTAAGTCGATATAACCGCCAGCGCCGGTACTAAACTCATATAACTCGTTTCCTTCACAATACCATTCCTTAAAAACAGCTCTTGAAACGGTTTCAATTCTGCCGTCAGAACCTTCAATGGTTATCCTTCCGTCCACTTCAAAAATGAATTTGACAGGGCCGGCAATGGGTTCAACCGCGTCAGAAACAAAAGTATCAAAAAACTCATCTATTAAAAGGGTGCCTCGAGATAAAAGATATGCTTTTAAATATTCAAATAAAAAATCGTCTCCGCCTGTCAACTCTGCATACTTTTGAGCCGCGGCCAGATAAGTTTTAAACTCCTCCGCATAAAAACTGCCGTTAATTAAGAGATACAAATGATTATCGGCAAGCCAAGTTACCTTATCAACCGATATATCCCGGTATTTATTCACCGCCCGGGAAAGTATTCCAAACAACCCTAAATCACCCCAAACCTTATATTCGTCTGATATCTCCCCGCACCCTTTATCAATTATATCGAGTTTTCTAATCAAACCATCCTGCGCGTGCCCCTCATAACAGTCTAGTATCTCATCATTATAAGTTAGAAACATTAACTCAATCAAACCATAAACAGTCAATGTTTCTTTAACAACCGCATCCAAACGGGCATATAGCTGGGCATGTGTTAATTCATGCAGTCTTGTCGAGGGATCGGAGGATATGATTGTATGTGAAACCGCCAATTGCAATCCTAACCGCGGAGACATATAGCTTTTTGCCTTAAACACTAATAAAAGTTCCTTATAATCCGACTCGGTTAAAAACATTTCAGTAAGAGGTTGCGGCTGTACAGGCGCAGGAATGATAGACTTGTCAAATAACACATTTTCGACAACCACAGAAAATAGGAACTCATCATCTATCGGGGCCCGTCTTCCAAGATTAAGTAAAGCCATGATCTTCTTAGGGGTAAGCGTATAGCCATCGGGCCCAATAACCACAGGATATTTATTTAAAACGTATAACAAATCATCTACTGTCTGTATCCCCACTATATTCAATATACTCATTTCAAAATCTGACGGCGTATCAACAATCTTCAAAGCTATCGCCATTGCCTTAGCAACATCTTCTTCAGAATACGCCCTCGCCTCTCCAACATAAGCCAACGGGCCTAAAAGAATGTCCATAATATCATAGAACTTTTCATAGTCGGCTACGGTAGTTAATTCTTTCGGAAAAGTATAAATATTGTTGTCTATATTAATGGCCCGCCCCAATAAATTATCCAATAATAAATCTCTAAGGCCGGCAAAACCCGGCGCGTCCATAGGATATCCTAAGCTGTTTAATATATCATTTATCGAGCCGGGTTCCGGCCCGGCAGACAAATAAACATTTATCTTATCAGTAAAAGTACTTGTCAGCGCCGCTTCAACCAAAAATGCTCTCCCTAATATATTTTCGAACGGTTTAAGAAGCCTCTCGGGATAGACCTGGTATTCAGGAGCTTTATTAAAATAATGATCTATTACCTCTCCGGGAGTTTTCCCGGCTTCAATGTTATAAAAATCAAGCGCGTGAGCATTGTATTCACCTTTTATTATCTCATTAAAAAGTACCTCTGACGGATACGTAAAAATACAATTGGACTTACCTAATACAGCGCTCTTAGTAGCGCTATAAAGATTGGCATAAACATAAGCTTGAGATTCCAAGAGAGACAGGCGTTCGGGTGATTCAACAGGATATTTACCAAAATCGGGAAAAGCATCCCCGGCAAAGAAAGAATTTTCCAAATATTCTTCCACAATAATATCCCTGTAGACTACGCTGTTATAATAATCTTTAAGCTCTAAATTTTTCATCCCGCCCAAAAACCGCGTTCCCAGCTCAGGATCTATTTCAATTAAGGCGTTTTTCATAGCATCAAAATTTTCCCTTATTATCTGGGCCGATACAACTCTTTCATCATTTGAAATACCTATAACAACCGGCCTCTCTCCCCTATTGGTATCAAGGGTTATCTTATAATAATCACGGACATCATTGGCATACCAAAACCGGCCGGTTATAGAGTTAATAATTATCTCCTCTTCCATCCCGGGAAAAAGCTTGTGCCGCAGTAAATTTTCTAACCCGTAACTCCCCTCTATTAAAGACTTTTGAATGGTTCTCCTTGCCGTAAATTTTACTTCCGTACTCTCGTCCGGGGACTCTATCCATGTAATAGCTCTCCCGTTTTCTATAATGTCTACAACATCGACTAGTGATTCATGAGCTATATCGTCAATTGTCAAAACCTCGAGTATAATCTCATCATCCGTCATACTGTCCAGTTTCATAGCACCGTAGAAGCCGAGGAGAATTTGGGTATCTTTCGCGCGCAGCAAGTTTGATTGTAAATACTGAAATAAAGACTTTAATGTGTTATAGGGCTCATCTAAATAATCCAAATCAAAATAAAAAGGCATAAAAATATTATTTTCATTTTTCATATAAATAATATTTTCAGGTTTTATTTCTCCCGGAATTTTATTTTCGCCGGCTCCCTTCCAAATCATATACAAAGACATAGCTTCTCTAAGACTTGTTACGCCATCCACTACTTCGGGCCCAATATGTTCAAGAAGAAAACTTCTGAAATCGCCACTAACATAACCTTCTAAATAAGTCATGGTAAAACATTCTTTAGAAACTCCGTCAATGGGATCTATGACCCACTTTACGCTTCCGGGAATAGGCACAGGGATTTTATTCTCATCAATTTTCCCCGTCCAGTAAGAACGAATGGCATTTATATAAACAAACTGATCAGCTACCGAAACAGGAATGTCAGAATAGTGTACCAGCCCAAAAGTAAAGTGAGGATAATCTTCAAAATAGATTTTAAAAATACTCTTATACTCTCCGGAAAACACATACTTTATTATCATACTAGAAACAGCAGGCAGTTCTGTTTTGCCTATCCAATCGAGAAGCATATTATTGTCAATCAGGGCCTTTACAATTATGTGCTCACAACCCCCCGGAACATTAATCCAATCTATAT
>JAGLRQ010000034.1 GCA_023136205.1 Candidatus Auribacterota bacterium | reverse complement strand
TTTAAATCCGTATAAAACGCGGCCAGCGCGGCCAGGCTGTAACCCTTTGCTATCTTACTGAAGTCGGATATTTTAGCCTCGTACATCCCCGGATTAATTTCAATAAAACCTATAGCATTTGGATCAGTCACAATCCAGCCGATACCATTTACATCCATTGTAGCGGCATATATACTCTTAATAAGGTTTAGCTCTATTTGAACTATCTCAGACTCAGTATAGCCTTTTTCTATAAGCCTGGCTCTCGGGGCATACAACTTTCTCTCTGTAGCATAACCTGTACGGCCGGTGTAAGAGTCCCGGCCCATACCGTAGAGTTTATCATAAACACTTTGATCTTGAAGAGTAACTAAATTGTCAAAGGTATTAATAATACTCGGCGCGTTTTCTTTCTGCAAATGAAGCCAGAATCTTCTCTCATCCGTCAAAGTTTTACTGACTATTACCTCATAGATTGCTATTTCATCAGTTCCATATCCGTAAGACGCTTTTTCTTCTATTCTTATTTCTTTTATTTCGCCTCTCATAAAGCCGGTTGCTCTTTCAAGCATGGATTTACCGTCTTCTCCTGCTTCAGACAATACACCTAAGGCTTCATCTATATCATAGGGGGAAACTCTGGGCAATAGATTGATATCCGAGTTAACTTTGATATCAGCATAGAAATTGTTATATCGGACTTTCCAAAGCCTTTTCATATAAATTTGTATTTTCGTACTATAATAAGTTTCAGCCTTTTTGAATGTTTTGCCAAATTCAGGATCCGCTTTTTTAAGTTTCGTCAGATAAGTATGCGAAACATCAAGAAAATAGTTAATATCAATTGTCCTTGGAATCCTAATAGTATTTTCCATCGCGAAAGGCAGATATACTTCTGTTATAATATGCTTATAATAAAGGTCAAAAGTCGCGAAATCAGATTTGTTTATAAGCTTAACGCTATCAAAAAATCTTATCCACTCACTTCTGAGGCGCTCCTCTATCAAATCAACGGGGACATAAAGAGAGGTAACTCTATCAACTATAGTCGGAACGGCTGTGCTTTGAATATTATACAATTTGGACAGATCCAAACTCGATTTTCCAAGGATATAACTCATATACCATATAGTATAAGCGTCGAAGTGAGTAAGCTTTTTATTCCTAAGATATGTCTTAAAATCGTTTTCAGTAAATATATCAGGATAATCTCCGGTAATAATATTCACATCACCAACCATAGCAAGAAGAGTATCCTGCGGTACTCCGAACATAGCTTCAAGGGCTGCCCATGGCACGCCGTTGTTAGAAAGGCTTGCTATTTCCAGAGCATCCAGGAAGCCTACTTTGCCCGCGTCTTGGAGATACTTCTCAGACCACCAGGTAACAATTTCTTCCCCTAACATTAAATCCGTGAACATTTGAGGCGGTAAATTGTAACAAAAATCATCCGGTTGATGAGCTTCCACAGGCATGCCCATATCAGTAAGCACGGCTCCAAAACTCGTGCCTGTCAAGGAAGGATCCTGAAAATACAAACTGTTCCTGAAATTAACAACTGAATTTACATTATAAGCGCCAGGATTAAGACCTGCTTTTAGAACGCTTACGTCAAAATAATAAAATTTGCTATCCGCAGTCTTTATAATCATAAAATATTCATAACAGTACTCACCCGCCATGCCGAAAACACCGAAAACTTCGGATATAGCGTTTATATCTATGCTCCCTTCAAGGCAGATATTATAAAGCAGGCCCTGGGCATATAACGCGTTTTCTATATTAAGGCGGGCGTAATTCTTGATTTCCCGGGTTTCATCGGGAAGGTCTTCTATCCAGTCTATGGGATTCTCCGAAGCTATTATTGCTTTAGCTTCAGCAACCGCGTCAGCATCGACACCGGTAAGGGTATCCAACAAATCTAAAATCTGTTTAACCCTCATCCCGTCTAATCTCATGGCATCATAGAAACCAAGAAGAGCATAGATATTAGCTAAATCCGCCGATAAAATAATATTTTCAATTTCTCCTTTTAGTTTATCAACAACATGCGCGAATAGTTCTTCGAATCCAGCTTCTAACGTTACATCAAAATCAAAGGCCTTTGGACGCCAGACCCCGTCTTGGCCTTCCGCGTATATAACACTTTCCCCTGATAAATCACCAACTATTACATCATTTGTAGCTTCCCATATCATATACAACATTCGAGATTCCTGTCTAAAACATATCTCAGCGATATCTTGATCCTGCACAGATAACTGTCTTAAATATTCGATAAAACTAAATCTATCCATACCCGGCAAATATCCGTTAGTAAATACCCCTTTGTCATATATATCGCCAATATCCAAAACGACAAAACTTCCAGGTTCAGGAACCGGAATTAGGCCGGAACTCACTTTTTCCCGCCAGTAACTATAAGAGGGCACTAAAACATTATCAAATTGATACTCAATGGGGTTAAATACAAAATCCTCATTTTTCACACCAGCTGTAAAAACCGGCTCACTTTCGTAGAATACGTTATATAAATATTTAAAATCACCACCCACTAAAAATTCCATCAGCATCGTCGAAATTTCCGGAAGCGGTTTGTCATCCCGCCAGTTTACAAGAAGGCCGCTGTCAATTAAACCCTGCTTAAGGGCAACACGAATTTTTTCTAACTCCTCAATAGAAACTTCATCAGCCAAGTTCCCGTCATCCCACACTATATGAATAGTCTTACCGTCATAAACATAATCTTCCTCTATAGGCACATCTTCGATAATACCAAAATCCTTTTTAATAAAAGCTCTACTTGCCCAGGCGGCATCTTTAGTGTAAAAAGAAACCATCGCGTTATATGTATAACCCTTGGCTATCTTAGCCGAATTGGCAAGTTTGGCTTTATACATACCGGGTTCGACTTGAATAAAACCTATAGCGCCTGGATCCGTCACAACCCAGCCTGTCCCGCCTTCATCTATTGTAGAGGCATATAGACTCTTTATAAGGTTTAGCTCTATCTGGTTTATTTCGATCTCGGCATATCCTTTCTCTACAAGCCGGGCTCTCGAAATATATAACCACCCTTCCTCCGTAGCATAACCCGCGCGGCCCGTGTAAGAGTCCTGGCCCATACCGTAGAG
The DNA here is from genome assembly GCA_023136205.1 of Candidatus Auribacterota bacterium. GTDB lineage: Bacteria > Auribacterota > UBA6266 > UBA6266 > UBA6266 > JAGLRQ01. The sequence goes on along the minus strand of JAGLRQ010000034.1, from coordinate 429 downwards.
TTCATCATAAATACATTGATCTTGAAGAGTGACTAAATCGTTAAAGGCATTAACAATACTCGGGGCGCTTTCTTTCTGCAAATGAAGCCAGAATTTTCGTATCTCCGCGGCGCTTTTTGTAACTACTATCTCATAGATTGTTATCTCATCAGTTCCATATCCGGAAGACGCTTCATTTGTTGTTATTTCTTTTATTGCGTTTCTTGCAAAGCCGGTTGCTCTTTCAATCATGGGTTTACCGTCTTCCCCTATTTCAGATAATACGCCTAAGACTTCATCTATATCATAGGGAGAAATTCGGGGCGGATGGTTGGTGTTCGGGTTAACTTGAATATCAGCATAGAAATTGTTATATCGAACTTTCCAAAACCTTTTCTTATAGAGCCTTATTTTCGCGGTATAATACGCTCTGGCTTCTCCAAATACCCC
>JAGLRQ010000033.1 GCA_023136205.1 Candidatus Auribacterota bacterium | reverse complement strand
GTAAGAATAACATCGGTAATTTCATCGGGTGAAATACCTGTCCCGGAAATTGATTCAATAAGATTTTTATCTTTTTTAATATCATATATTTTTCTTTCTTTGGCCGAATAATTTTCTCCCATCCCTGTTTCAACCAAAATGTTTTTTGTACCGGTTTTCACAAGCAGGCAGTTCATCGCGAGCTCAATTCTATTTTTTTTGTCACAGCGTATCTTCTTTTCCCATAATAGTTTGGGGATAACGCCGAACATGCTGCCTCCGTCAAGCTTAAAGGTTCCGTCGCTTAGAAGGTAAACTTCAAAATCACCTAATCTCATTTTCTTTCAGCGCCTCTTTATATATGTCTCTTTTTTTAGCCCCTGTTATCTTTGCCGCGAGCTTTGCCGCCCTGCCTTTTGAAATTCCGGTTTCCTCCTGTATAACCTGAACCGCTCTGCCGAAGTCAATATCCCACATTCTCTTCTTTTCCGGCGGGGCAACAACAAGAGTCACCTCGCCTCTCACCGGCTCAGAAACTTTCCGTCTTATTTCTTCAAGCGTCCCAAAGATGCTTTCTTCAAACATCTTTGTCATTTCGCGGAAAAGGCACGCTTTTCTGCTGCCAAAAACTTTTATCATAACCGCCAGTGATTTTTGTATTCTCCGGGGGGATTCATAAAACAAAAGTGTCCTCTCTTCATTTTCAAGGCCTGAGAGAAATTTTTCCAATTTCTTTTCTCCTTTGGGCAGATACCCTTCAAACGAAAACCTGTCAGACGCAATCCCCGATGCCGAGAGCGCCGCTATTGCGGCACAGGGCCCGGGAACCGGCACTACCTTAATCCCGTCATCGCGCAAGGTTTTCACAAGCCTGTACCCGGGATCAGATATACACGGCGTACCCGCTTCGGAAATCAGGGAACAGCACTCCGCGTTTTTTACCATTTTAACTATGCCGGATATTTTCTCCTTCTCATTTCCTTCAAAAAAACTCACAACTCTCTTTTTACTGATATTAAATTTATTTAAAAGAATCCGCGCTTTTCTAGTATCCTCCGCGATGATAAAATCCGAAATTGCCATGATATTAACCGCCCGCCCAGACATATCATCAAGGTTTCCTATGGGGGTAGCAACTACATAAAGGATAGGTTCTTTTTTCAATTCGTAATCCGTGACTGATTCTTTTTATATTCCTCTGCCGCTTTTATCCTTTTAGATATGGCCGGATGGCTATAGAGTAAAAATTCTATAATCGCGTTAGGTTCCTTGTTCGCGAGGTTTTGCTCGGCAAGCTTGGACATACCGGAAATAAACGCGTCGGGGTTATTTGTTTTTTCAAGCGCGAAATGGTCTGCCTGCCTTTCAAAAAACCTGGAGATTACATTCAGCGCAGGCATCGCGACAAGCTGAATAATGTATATGCAAAGAGCTATTAACGGAAAAGTGGCAATATTAAAAAAGTCTATGTTGTCATAATAACGCCATTCTATAAGGCCTTTAAAAACCATATTAATCACGGCAAAACTGACGATATAAATACCGGCGCCTATATACAGAAATTTATAGAGATGCCTGAATCTGTGATGGCCAAACTCGTGGGCAATGATTGTTTCTATTTCGTCATCCGTATAATTATTTATCAAGGTGTCGCCGAGTATAACCCTCTTGGTACTGCCCATTCCGGTAAAAGCCGCGTTTGCCTTTTTTGTCTTCGCGCTTAACTCCCATTCAAAAATTCCTAAAACGCGCCCGCCTTCCTTTTCTATAAACTTTTTTATCCTCTCAGCGAGAATTTTGTTTCCAATCGGTTTAATCTTGTAGAATAACGGAAGTATAACCGAAGGATAAATCCTGGTCATAACAATGCTGAATATTATCCAGACAACCGCTGTCCATATCCACCAATTTCCCGGGTTTTTCCACAAAAGGAGATACAGCGCTTCTACAAGAATAAGTTTAGTGATTAACCCCAGTAAAAGGCTTTTCATTTCATCTTTGAACCACTTAACTTTTGTCAGATTGGAAAGCCCGTACTTGTGTTCAACAACATACGAACCGTAAAAATGCAGCGGCAGAAAGATTAACCAGATTATGATTACGAAAGCAACAAGATAAAACGCGTTGAGCAGTATAAACGCGATGTTGGCCCCAAGTGTTTCAGGGACATTTTCCCGGGCTATTTCCATGAGGTTAACAGAAAGGGGAGTCATGAAAAAAGCAAGCAGAACCAATACGGTTAACAGTATATCCGCGAGAAACAAGATATGATGGATTTTCTCGTATTTTTTAGGATCGTGTTTAAGCTCAGCCATTTTTTTTATTCTCACGCCATTGTTCTACCCCGGGGGAGGAACAGGTTATTTTACGCGAACGCGGATAACAATATAAATGCCATTACAAACAGCGCGACGGTTTCAATAATTCCAAGAACCAGCAGATAATTTGTAAATCCTTTGCCTGTTTCAGCAAGAGCATCCGCGGCGGCCGCCCCGGCTTTTCCCTGCATCCAGGCGCTCATACCCATGGCCAGCCCACCAAAAATTCCGGCCCACCAAAGATATGTTCCCGCGTCAGCTCTCCCTTTAATAGTAAGCATAACTATCAGGCCATAAATCGTCTGCGAGAGAGGCGCACCCGCGAAAACCGTAAGCTGAAACGGGGCCGCTTTACTCTGCGCGTAACATTTTTTCCATGCCCCGATAGCAGCCATCCCGGCCGCGCCTGTTCCTAATGCCGACCCTGTAGCCGCAAGAGCAAGAGCCGCCATATACCCCAAATCCTGAAATTGTATTAGAACACTCCCTGCTTCCATTATTGCTCTCCTTCCGCTCCATAAGCAGTATTGCTTAAACCTGTTTTTTTACCCTTAAAAGGGTTATATTCTACTCCCGACCAATCTAAACCCATATGGCTGGAAAATTCAAGAACATTTAATCGAACACCATGTACCAGGATTGCCAAAGCGCCAAGGGTTATATTTAAACCATGCCCTATTAACAGAATAACTGCTGTAATCGGAACTATCAATATATTGGAATACCCTACCTGCGCCGCCATCTTATTAAACGCGTCCGCGACCGCTACAGATGCCGTTCCCACGGCAAATAACCTTATATAGGACACAATATCCGTGAAACTGCCTAATACACTAAAAAAGTGTGTGACAAGGCGGAGGAACAACCCTTTAAAAAAATACCTGGGATGAATTGTAAACACCAATACAAATATTAAACCAATCCCGAGAAAACACAAAGCGTAAAAAGGCATTTTAGTCCCTGCTATAAGTGTTCGCGCCAGGAAAAACATCCCCCATAAAATACCGATCCATCCTGCTTCCGCGAGGGCTAAAACAGATGGAGCTTTTTTTACCGCCCTCCATACATGTGCTATTGATAAATGCAAAGCGCCTATAAATAAACAAAGCACTTGAATATTCACACCCTTCGCGAGCCACGGCATCATAGGCTTAACCGACTGAGGAAGCCATTCTTTGCCAAAGATTGTCCCGGTTAAAAGACCCCAAATCACTGTCATCATACCAAGCGTGTACATAAGGAAAAGAGGGCTTTTATCTTTCATTGCCTTCCCAAACTTGAATTGCGCGAAAGCAGTCGCGATAAAAATCAAAGCGCCGTAACCCGCGTCACCAATAAGCATCCCGAAGAAAATTGAAAAGAAAAGCAAAAACACGGTACTTATATCAACTTCTCTATAACCAGGGATAGTGTTTATAATATTAAAAACCGGTTTTATCAGATTTACCCATTTTGGATTGGTTATAAGCGTTGGAGGAATATCTTGTTCCGCGGGGTCTTCCATAAGAAGAGCCCACTTAAATTTTTTAGAAGCCTCTTCAAGCACCGAAATTTTCGGGACAGGGCAATATCCTGTCAAATAAGAAAGTTTGCCGGCACTGCCCATTCCAACACGCGCATTTTCAAATTCCAGTTCTTTTTCAAGATGCTGTCTGATCTCTTCAAGCCCATTTCTAAAGTGAACAAAATCTTTTAACTGTTCATCTACCAGTTTTATTTGTTTTTCATTTTCCTTCCGCTCTCTGATAAGATCGGAAAATCTTTTTTCCGGAAGAGCAAGGACTTTAAAAGAAAACTCCATATTTTTATCAGAAACAACCGCGCAGCGGACAATTCCGCCTTTCCGGGAAACTATCTGAACAATCGCATCCCCGGGGATATCTTTAAGTTCCTTGACAGGTACTTCACAGAGGTAAACCCGGATACCTTTCACGCTTAAATGCCTGATAAGAGAAACATCAAAATCTCCCCAGTCTGCCCACCGGTCGATTTCCCCCTGGCATTTTCTCCGGCGTTCCATCAACTTGCCGCGGTAATCCCTTAAATCAAGGACAGTGTCCGCGACCTTGCCCCAATTCTCAACTTGCCTGGACACAAGGCCTTCATCCCCGGGCGGGATAATTTCCAGCGCTCTTGAAATCATGTGAATATCTTCATGCACCTCATTGATAGATTGCCCCGCGGGATTACTCAGATATTCAACATGAACCAACCCAAGAGAAGAAAGCTGACTTAAAGCTTCTTCCTTGTCCTTGTCCTGGACAATCATAGTAATTTTTTTCATCTGAACAATCATGATTTTGGCCTAAGTTTTTAAGAGTACTTCTATCTTTCTCTTTGCTATCTTGCTTCTTCCGACAGCATTCGTATACTGGTCACCCAGATAAATTTGAATAACCCTTATATTCTCTTTGCTTTCGGGAATCTTAACCTTTTCAAAAAGATTTACCCGCTGCATAGTAACTTTAAGTTCTCTATTAAGAATATTATGTTCTTCCTGTGTGATATCGGTTTCCGCGATAAGCTCTGAGAGCCTGCGTATTTCATCAACAGCAGAATCAACCCATAAGGGCATGCTAAAAATATCATAGTCAACCTCCGCAAAATCAGCCCTTTTAAAAACAGGAACGTCAACGCCCGCGATATTTGTGGTGGATGTTACAACATCTTTTGGCTTCACCCAGGGGGTAAGATCTATTTTCGGTTCAGCCAATACGCCAATCCAGCTAACCATGTCCTCCTTTATCTGCTCTACCTCTTCTTTGAGTTTTTTTAACCTGGCTTCTGTCTTTTGAACTTCGAGCTGAAGCTGCTGCTGCTTTAACTGAAGAATCGGAAGATAACGCTGGAACTGCGTCTTCGAATCACGCTGTTTTTTTAATTCTCCCTTTGTAAACTTTATTTTTTTTCTTGCCATAACTCGTATTTAGTCCCCTCCGGGGAGGCTACGCTGCGCTTCGCACTATTTAGTGAATTGTAACTCTCTGTTTCCTCTCTCTTCCTTATTTTCCTTCAAAATTATTTTCCAAAGAACCAAGCTCTTCCACCGTTGTTGGCCCCTCTTGTTCCACCTCTTCTTCCACTTCTCGCGTTTCAGCTTCCTTCTTCGGCCAGAATTTCTCAACCATTTCTGTTTTTATCCCTGTTTCCTCCGGCTCAAAACATTCAGCCATTATTTCCCATCCGAGGTCAAGCGCTTTTTCAAGAGGCATATTAACTTTCAGCGACATCATCCGCTCTTCAAACATTTCTCCGTATTTTAGAAGCTTTTTATCCCACCCGGTCGTTTCAAAACCCATAGCCAGCTTTTCTTTCGCGCCGTTAAAATCTGAATAAAGCTGGATCATTGTATCCATTACCGTCCTATGATCTTCTCTTGTTTTCGCGTTCACCTGCTGTTTTAAGCGGCTTAAAGAACCAAACGGCTCGATTCTTCCGTTTCTAAGATACAACTGCCCTTCTGTAATATATCCTGTATTATCAGGAACCGGATGGGTTACATCATCTCCCGGCATTGTTGTTACCGCGAGAATAGTAATAGACCCGGCATCGCTAAAGTCAACCGCCTTTTCATAGCGGACAGCAAGCTGGCTGTAAAGATCCCCGGGATACCCGCGGTTGGAAGGTATTTGTTCCATTGTTATGGCTATTTCTTTTAGTGAATCGGCAAAATTTGTCATATCGGATAAGAGGACAAGCACATCTTTCCCGTTAATCGCAAGCTGCTCTGCCACAGTAAGGCACATATCAGGAACCATAACACACTCGACCGTAGGATCAGAGGCGGTATGAACAAAAAAGATCGAGTTGGAAAGGGCCCCGTGTTCTTCAAGCGTATCTCTAAAATAAAGAAAATCATCATATTTAAGGCCGAGGCCGCCGAGTATTATCACATCCACCTCTGCCTGCATCGCGATTCTGGCAAGAACTTCATTGTACGGCTCTCCCGCGATGGAAAAAATAGGAAGTTTCTGGGATATAACAAGTGAATTAAAAACATCTATCATGGGAATCCCGGTTCTTACCATCCTTTTGGGAATAATCCTTTTCGCGGGATTTACCGACGGGCCGCCTATTTCAATTAAATTTTCAGCAAGCGAAGGCCCGTTGTCCCTCGGCATACCGCTTCCATCAAAAATCCTTCCCATAAGATTATCTGAGAAAGAAACCCGCATCCTGTGCCCCAAAAACCTTATTTTGTCCCCTGTCGAAACGCCCCGGCTACCGGCAAACACCTGCAGATAAACTTTATTTTCATCAAGGCGTATAACCTGGGCTAAGGTTTTCCCCCTCGAGGTTGTTACCTCCGCGAGCTCCTGGTTGCCTATGCCTTCGGCTTCAACTGTTATAACATCTCCTACAATCTGTAATATTTTACTGTAAACCTTTTGCATAATTATCCTTTTATTCTTCCTGTTGATTCTTCAATTTTGCTTTTCAGTAAATCTTCTCTCTTTTTAAATTCAGCGCTTTGCCACGGATCAGAATTCCAGTTCCTGAAGTCCTGCCTGAGCTGTTGGAAAAAATGTCTTGTCTCTTCTTTGTTTTCAAATTGAAACTTAGCTTCCAGAATATAATGAAGAACATTAAAGACATATCTCTGTCTTTCTGCCGGTGTCGCCCCGTCAACTTCATCAAACGCGTTCTGCTGTAAATAAACTTCATCCACAAATTGCCCTTTAAGATAATCAATAAAGTCATCCAGTGACGTTCCTTCTTCACCAACAACTTTCATCATCTGCCCAACTTCCGTACTTCTAATCAAAATCTTACGGGCATACTCAACCTGTTTTTCGTCTACACAGCTTTTATATTTACTCCAGGAATCAAGAGGGTCTATCGAAGGATACTTTCTCGCGTCCGAACGTTCCCTGGAAAGCCCGAGAAAAGCCCCCACAACTTTTAATGTTGCCTGGGTCACCGGTTCTTCAAAGTTGCCGCCCGCGGGGCTTATGGTTCCCCCGATTGTTATCGAGCCTATTTTTCCGTTATTAAGCCGAACCACCCCGGCCCTTTCATAGAAAGAAGCTATTCGTGACTCAAGGTAAGCCGGAAAAGCTTCTTCTCCCGGTATTTCTTCAAGCCTCCCTGACATTTCTCTCATCGCCTGGGCCCAGCGCGACGTTGAATCAGGAAGCAAAAGGACATTTAATCCCATCTGTCTGTAATATTCCGCCAGGGTAACCGCTGTATAAACGCTTGACTCCCGCGCGGCTACCGGCATAGAGCTTGTGTTACAGATAATAATTGTCCTCTCCATCAGGGATTTCCCTGTTCTGGGATCTGTAAGTTCAGGAAATTCCCTCAGGGTTTCCACAACTTCACCGGCACGTTCACCGCAGGCAGCTATAATAACAATATCAACTTCCGCGTGGCGGCTTGTAAGCTGCTGAAGAACCGTTTTCCCCGCGCCAAACGGCCCCGGAATACAATAAGTTCCTCCCTTCGCGATCGGTACCAGTGTATCAATAATCCTTACTTTAGTTATAATAGGCTCAGCCGGTTTAAGCTTTTCAGTATAAGCGGTTATGGGTATTTTAACAGGCCATGACTGGACCATTGTTATCTTTTGTATTTCCCCTTTTGAATCTTTCACTTCCGCGATTGTTTCTTTAATAGTATAGGAACCTTCTTTTGCCACCTTCACAACTTTATATTCATCCCTCATCGCGAAGGGCACCATAATAGAGTGTTTAAAAATACCTTCGGGAACTGTTCCCAGAACATCTCCCGCTTTAACAGAAGCACCGGCCTCAATCGCCGGTGTAAACTCCCATTCTTCCGTATCAGAAAGAGCGCTTAAATAAACCCCTCTTTTAAGGAAAAACCCGCATTTCTCGGCGACAAGGGGAAGAGGGTTCTGAAGCCCGTCATATACCTGTGTTAAAAGCCCCGGCCCCAGCTCAACCACAAGAAGTTCCCCGCTAAATTCAACCTTATCTCCTACTTTTAAACCTTCGGTTCCTTCATAAACCTGCAGTTCCGCTTTTTTACCTCTCACCCTGATAACCTCTGATTTAAGATGTTCATCTCCGGTTAGGGCATAAGCGACTTCATTCTGCAGAACAAAATCATCAAAATTAACTGTAATCATGTTTCCGTTTATCCCGGATATACGGCCTTCTCTTTTACTCATTCTTTAAGCTCCTTTTCAGGCGGCAGCAGTTCTCTCAATATTTTACGGGCTTTTTCAGTTTTCATATTGTCCCATTTATTTAGAATTTGAAGTTTTAAAAAATAAACAACAAGAAAGTGCAAATCAAAAAAATGCTGCTGTTGTATTTCTTCAAGTTTTTCCCACCGGGCTGTGTCTATCCTTCTTTCAACTTCAAGAGGGGTTTCCTCACCCGATGCCTCTAATACAATCCTGGTTAAATTCGGCGCGGGAACATAGTCTCCCCTGAAATAATCCAGGGGGTCCAGCCTAAGTTTTTTCGACCTGAACTTAACCATTTCATTTCTAAGCATTGTTTCAAACCCGAGCCAAACCTTAAGGGCAGGGTGATTTTTTTTAACCTTCTTTTCCGGAAGAAGGCGCGCGCTCAGGAGAATTTCAGAATCCTCTACAGTCACATTTCCCGTGCTCTGCTTAACAAAATCCTCGTTTGACATTGGCGGTTTTGAACCAAATGCCAACATAGGCAAAGAAGCGCACAAAAAATAGTAAGAAGAGCCCATTACCAAATCCTTATTTATTTCTTTTTTACTTTACAATTTCCTTCAGCTGGGGGCTAATATATGCTGAGAGACATTCCCTGAGCCCGTCATCAGTAAAATCATAATGTGACTTTCCGCCGTCAAAACTCACCATAAACCCCGCGTCAATGTTTTTGACAGGTTTTATTTCCAGCCCTGATTGTATTTCTTTTTTAAAGCTCTCGATAAAAGTCACCGCGAGTTTTTTCGCGTCTTTTTCGTTGACAAGAATCTGAACATCCTTCCCATCACTTTTTTGTTTCGCGATATCTTTTGAAACATTGATAATTACTTCGCTTACAACCTCCGGTTTCAGGGCTTTTCCTATTTCACTTTTTACAATCAGGTCAAATTGTTTTGTAATCTCCTGTTTTAACGCGAGCATCACATTGCGAAATGACTGTTTTATGGCTTTTTCGGATTTTTCCTGAGTGCTTTTCGCGCTCTTCTTTGCGTTCTCTGTAAGAGCCTTTGCTTCTTTTTCCGCTTTTTCAATAATATCTTCAGCTTTCTTTTCAGCTTCGGCTATTATCTTTCGGGTTTTTTCCTCAGCGGATTTTACTCCCTCCTTGTTAATTCTCTCTATCAACTCTTGTAATTGTGCCGCCATTTCCCATTCTCCTGTTATTTTTTACAATGTTAAAACTAAACCACACACAAAACAACATTAATCGCAAAGCGCTGTGAGCGTTTATTCAACGCCTGCCTCATTTTTTCTTATTCCGGCAAATTTAAACGGCTTATTCTTTCCTGTATTATTTCAAGAAATTTTTGCTGTTTTCCCCTATCAATACGGGAAGCCTCTATGATTTTTCTCATGACATCAAACTTCTTTTCAAATTTTTCGTACCTAATTTTTACAGGAATATTTAAATATTCAGCCAATTTATCGAAATCCTCTTGCCTCAATTTATTTTTTTCCCCATCAATTGTTATGGCAGAATCCTCCTCATTGGGAAGAACCAGCTTTGAACACACAATATCATAAGCAGGCGTTAAACGGATATTATCCCTATCTCTATAAGAAATAGAATAATTTTTTAAGTGGGCATCGCCATTGCCAAGAATAAAGTTAAGAACAACCCGCTCAAAAAGTAATTGGGTATCGTAACCCGGCGCTGAAGATATTTCTTTCAGCTTTCGGCCTATTTGTTCTACCGACCCCCTATATTTATCCGTTTCTTCAAGAATTTGCGCGAAATCTTCCTGATGAATTTTCCCATTTTTTTCCCGGTCAAACCTTTTAACCACATAAGCAAGGCTCTGATCTTTTAAAGGAATCAAACAATGTAGCGGAATATCTATCCCTAATTCTTCGGCTATAGTCATACAACACTGTTCGTTTTCCGGGATATTGGGAAAAGTAGAGGTTTGTGGTTTTAAAATATATTCCCCGCCTTCAGCCGCGGGGATTAACATATTTTGTTTCTTGTCCAGTTTAACAGACAGCTTAGGCTGGACTCCGGAAATGGAAAGTTTGCCAGCCAATTTCTGTGCCTTTTGGGATATATCTCCCAGGTTAAAATCTATAACCGGCCATTTAGAAGAGTTAAACATTTCTTTAAGAAATTTCTCATTCATTTTTGTTATTCCGTCTTTACTACGGTAACCGCGCCAATGGTATCGCCGCTGGTGCTTGCCAATAATAAACCAAAGGAATCTTTATCGTCAACTTTTTGCGTCGCGCTCACGATATTTAAATACCACCCTTCCGGAAGAAGCCCCTTAAAGAAAGGAAACAATTCTTTTGAATGGTAAGATTCTTCCCTCGGAGGCAAAGACATCGAAATTGGAATATTTTTCTTTAAAAATTCATGGTCATATTGGAAGATATAGCCGTTTTGGGCCTCGGTAATATATCCTGCCAACTCATTTTTATAAAAGACCCGTGCTTTTCTTAAACCATCCATAGAAAATCTTTCCTATATAATATCAGTTTCTTCATGCTTCATAGTATCTTGCGGTTCGTTTCTTTTTAATTCCAGATGATATCCCAAAAAATCCAAAACCCGCGTGAGCTTATCCATTCTTACCGTTATCTTACCGCGTTCAAGCTCTCTTAAAAAACGCAAACCGACTCCCGCCCGTTTGGCAAACTCAACCTGGGTTAAACCATTTTTCTTCCGCAAATTTTTTATTTGAAGAGAAATATTCATCATATATTGTAAATTATCTTGCTCCATAACAACCCATATATATCACATATCGGGTATAGTTTCAAGATTTTTTTGTAAATTTTATACCCCATAAGGTGCAAATTGGAAAATATTGCACCCTTTAGGGTATACAAATAGAGTGTTTGTACCCTACCAGGTATAATTTGTTGACAAGATAGAAGAATTCATACCCGATAGGGTGCTAATTTTGATCAATAAAGGATAATTGGGGACACGTCCATTTTTTCTGCCTGTGATTAAAGAAATACACCAGGGGCCTAATCAGAGAGAATGAAATTTGTCGTCACTCAATAAATAGAAGCGTCCCCTTTACCCCTTTTTCGTTGCCTTTTCTTACACATTAGGGCTAAAATATCTTTCTATTCTTTTCTTTAGACAAAAATTGAAAGGAGACACGGTTATGGTTGATCAATCACTAATAAAAACCGGTTTTGATTGTGAATTTCTTATGGGCGGAGATTACTTATGCCGTATTTTCAGCGCGGCTTACTCCAGCGGCAAATTTTTAAATAAACAAGCGTTAGAAAATCCAATAGTAAAAGCTATTCTTTCCGAATACAATATATCAATTCAATCTTATGATATCGCGATTAAAGGGACCGTCGCTGAACATACATTTACCGTAATTGAAGGAATAAACAACAGCAAATCCGAACAGCTTCACGGTTTTTTAAAGGGCAATGGATGGCTGAGCAACAATTCGTTAAAACAGGACTTTGACCCTATGAATAAAAAATTAAAGACATTTTTGGACGAAAAATATGACGGCTGGCAGGAAGAAATTATCAATCTTCTGCAAAACGCCCTCAGATTAACAATATTGCATATCGGAGCTCCTTACAAATGTCTAATCTTTAATGATAACAGGCCTGTTGATAAAATTATACTCGATACAATTGACGTACTTTCGAAAGAACAAATTAACCCTTTTCTGCTTTTTCTCCAGGAAAAGAAGTGGTTAGATGCCGCAGGCCTGTTAAGCGTTGATTTTGATACTGTTCAAGACGAAATGAATCAGTGGCTTGAACAACATTTACCGGATTATAAGAAAAAGATTATGGCTATTTTAAAAACTCCTCCGGATTTAAAAATTCATATTCCTATCCGTATTGAGGGAGAACATACTTATGCTAACGGTGAAACAAAATTTATTGGCGAAGAGCTAAATGAGATTATTATATTTATTGCTATTGATATGACAGCAGACAGCCTTAAACTTGGCAACCCTGTTGTCCATGAACATTCTGTCTCGGTTTTAAATGAATGGGGAAACAGGGTGGAAATTGAAAATCTGGGAAACGGGCTGGCCGGGTTCATTTCTCAGGTTATACCAAAGCAATTTGATATGTCGTTTGTCCCTTCCGCTCAAATTCAGCGAATTGAATATAAAAAGCTGCAGGGCAACGCCATGTTCGCGCCGGCATACGGCGTTTATTGTAACATGCGTCTGGACCTGCGAGCGTTGACCAATAAATTTTCCATAGAAGAAGAAAGCCGGCCGGAAAATGTTACAGGGGAAAAAATAGAGTTATCAGAAGCCGGGTTTCCAGAAGTGAAAGACAAAGAAGGCAATATTATCCCCCCGGAGCAACTGATTTATTCCAGTGAAAACCCCCAAGTAAATAATAATTCCATACTAACTCATTCTATCGGCAATATCAGCCTTAAACGTATTGACATTGATGAGGAAGGAAACTTATTCGCGGAATATCATAACGGACATAAACCATCCCCCGAAGATATCGTGGAACTGGCAAAAAGAAACCCTCCACGCGGAGATACCAGCCGCGCTTTAAATTTTTTACGCCCGGAACGCGATTTCGCTATTGGGCTCGCGAAACCTGTACTACGCCGGTTTCAACAATCTCAATGGAACGCTTTTTATGTACCTTTTGAAGGCAATCTTTCTGATCTTATAATTTTCCCGGGTTCCAATCACATAGGAATCGGGTGCCGGCCTGTTTATAATGGAAACCAACAGGTAGGTGTATATAAAGATCTGGACCTCAGGTGGCATGACGGATCTATAAAATGTACAGCCAAACTTGAATATACAATCGATTACTGGCCTGACGCGGATGTTTTTTGCCGAATAAAATTTTCCCCATCTATTAACGACTATAAATTACGAATTAACGCCGATATTGAAAAACTTAATGTTGATACAGGAATCATGGGTGATATTCTTGCTACGATTATTGGAGGTTTAACCCTTGGCCCGTTAGGGTTGGTTGGCGGCCCTATTGCTTTGGAAGTTGCCGAGTATGTTATAGCGAAAGAAAAACAAAAGGAGAATACGGCAGCTATTACCGAGCAAGCGGCTAAACTATTTGAAACTATCCCTGTTATCATTCAACTATTTCAATCTCAGGGTACAGATATCGCATACAATATGGCAACCGGCCCGACTCAACTTTATGAAAAGGTTTCAATTAACTCTGAAGGAATGATTCTCTCAGGCCAGGGCGGCGCCGGTTCGGTTAACTATCCGTTACCTTTAAAATTAACCGGCCGAATCAGGGAAAAAGGAACCTGGGAGTTAAAAAATCTGGTATATACTAATGATAGCGGCGCGTCCGTGGAAATAAGGTATATAACCGCTCATTTTCGTATCCAACAAAAATCATTACGAAAGGTTACACTCACTCCAGCGGCTATATATGAAAAAAGCGGGCGAATTCACTCAATTAAATTCAATTCCGGTGTTGACTTACAGGTATCGGAAGTTATTCAGTGTATAAAAAAAGGGATAGTATATATCCCGCGTGTACATATCCGGAAATCACAAAGCGGCCGGGAATATTTACGTACAAAACGGGATATAACAAAAAGTAATAATCTGGGCGAATTGCCTAAGTTTAAACCAGCGGATCTGTTAAGGTAAAATAATCGGGGACACGTCCGATTTTTTCTACCTGTGATTAAAAAAACACACCGGGGGCCTAATCAGTAAAAAGAGCATTTGTCGTTAATAAATCGCCGCTGTTGTACATGCTCAGTATTTTACTCAAAGCATACAGACGCCAATACTTCCTCTAACTCGGCTTCTTCTTCGTTGGTTGTAAATGAGACAAGGAGAAGAAGAGCATACCCCTTCATTACAGCAACATACTGCTTTTGCTTTATAGCCTGTCCTGCAAAATGCATTTGTAATGTCATTATGTCAAAATCTATACCACCGATTTGCTCAGTATATATATCCTTTGGGAACGACATTTTGATTTGGCTGGACTCAAGCAGTTTTTTCGAGTGGAAATGGTAGTCTTTCCCCCTCTTGATTCCCGGCATGTGGCGGATTCTTTCTGCAAGACAGACGATATTCGGATTATATGCAACCGGTGCGCCTATAGGATGCTTAAATACGGCAAGAAGATTCACGGTCTGCAATTCTGAAGCCTTTACTACTGCTTTGAGATTCTCATCATCACCGGCAACCACTGTGGCACCAATATCCATAATCTTCTGCTGCATTTCTTGACTCTGCACATTCCATTCCGGTGGAAGCTTCATGCTCAAACCAAAATAATTG
>JAGLRQ010000032.1 GCA_023136205.1 Candidatus Auribacterota bacterium | reverse complement strand
AGTATCATGCATGCCATGATAAACACATAGATTCGATTCATCCTTATTCCTTTCTTTAGATAGATAATTTGCATATCTATTGCACTTTATTTGTCAACGGGAAACCCTCTCTTTTCGTATTTCAAGGCCCCCCAGAAGGCCATGTGTTAAAAATAGAATGTATTCTCTTTCCCCTAATTGGTGTATTTTTTTCAACATTGGCGCCTGCAAAAGCAAATCTAAAGGTTATTTTCCCCTCATAATACACTTCACCATTATGGTCATAATGTCGCTCTAGTACATCAAGTAGATTTGGCCGGGAATCGCCAGATTCAATGATATCGATCACTTCTGCATCTGCAACAAGTTTATGTCCAGAATATGCGCATGCTTTGCTTGCAATATTAATTAATGCCCATTTGCCAGAATAATCGTATTTTATATTATCGGCTTTACTCACACGAATTGCTGGAACTGGAATTGATTGCTTCCCGATAAAATCTCCGATAGAAAATTTCCCAGTCGTAAAAACTAAAATCGTAATCAGAGAAGCTACTAATCCAATAGCAACAGTGATATTCTTTTTAATTTCTCTTCTCATCATATTTATAGCTAACGGTTAAGAGTTATCGTTTGATTCTATTCTCTATTTTCTTTATAAAATTATTAGACAAACACCAAAGATATGTGAGTATTTCGTCTATAAAAGAAAGGGGACAGCGCCTTTTCCTGTTGATTTCTATCTTTTCTTACTTGGCCTCCCTCGATTTAAATATTTCAAAGATCGTTTAATTTTATTCTCTATCTTCTTTATAAAATTATCTGTCCCGACAGCAAGGCCTCTTTGAGTCTTTAATCTTATCTCCCCTACCATCTCATTATCGCTGTCAGATAAATACTCCATCCACTCTTTTCTTCCCATATCAAATGATTCACTTAAAGAAACCATTCCTTTCCCCCCTTCCCCCATATGGCACCTTGCACTTGACCATTTGTACTCCCATGCTTTCTTCACCATCCCGGCTCGTACGGGGTTCCTCTCTACATATCTTATCGCCCGGTATAAATGTTTATCATCTAACAAACAAGAATAAAACCTTCCCTGCCACAGATGCCCCCTTTCTTTACTCATTCTATTTATATACTGGGCATATCTCATATGCAGTGTATTATATATCCGAGATAATGATTCTTCTCTCTTAGGCACAACTATAAAATGAACATGGTTTCTCATAAGACAATACGCTAAAACATCAAGCTTATATTTATTCGTGTATTCTGTAAACCAGCGCAAATATATCTTATAGTCTTCATCTGAGCTAAAGACATTTCGGCCATAATTACCGCGTTGCGTTATGTGGTGAGCTATATTTGGGATTACTATTCGTGATTGTCTGGGCATAATCACATATTTTATGGAGAAAATTTATTTATGTCAATAATTAAAAGGCGCTGTCCCCTTTAACCTTAAAATATTCCAGAATTCTATCCAGATCATTAAGGGAGTAATATTCTATTTCAATCTTGCCTTTACTTCCCCTGTCTTTTAATGTAACTTTCGTTCCCAGAAGATGTTGGAGCTGGTCTTCGATCCTTTTTGCCTGGGAAAAACCTCTTGTTTCTTTCTTTTTGGCAGGCGGTTTTTCCGATTCAGGGAGAAGCAGTTTCTCAAGTTCTCTTACAGAAATACCTGAACTTACGGCCTTTTGGCATATTTCGATCTGCCTCTGGGCGCCGTTAACGCCTAAAAGAACCTTCGCGTGGCCAAAGGATAGCTCTCCTTGTTCAATATAATTTTTAACTTTCGCGGGTAGAGAGAGAATCCTTAAAATATTTGCAACCGTAGCCCTGTTTTTGCCAACACGCTGCGCCACAAGTTGTTGTGTTAATCCAAAGTTATCCATAAGGCTTTTATACCCTTCCGCCTCTTCTATTGGGTTTAAGTCTTCCCTCTGCAGGTTTTCTATAAGGGCCAGTTCGAGCGACTCTTCGTTGTTTGCCGTCCTTACAATAGCCAGTATTTTGTCCATTTTGAGGGTTTTTGCGGCGCGGTATCTTCTCTCTCCGGCAATCAGTTCATAGCCTCCACCTGCTTTCCTTACGGTAACCGGGTTCAGAATACCCTTTTCTCTTATGGAATCTACAAGCTCTTTGAACCTTTCGTTATCAAATTTCTTTCTTGGCTGGTATATATTAGCCTTAATCTTATCCACAGGTACGTTAACAACCAGTTCAGTTGCCTCAGCCGGATGCTGGATTATCGCTCCCAACCCTTTCCCAAGCGCTTTCTTTGCCACTTTCCGTCTCCTTGTTTTTCGTAATTACTTCTCGCGCAAGGGATAAGTAATCTTTAGACCCCTGCGAATTTATATCATAATAAATAATCGGTTTTCCAAAACCCGGAGCTTCGCTCAATGTTATATTTCTTAAAATTACAGTTTTGAACATCTTATCCCCAAAGTGATTCTTCACATCTTCTATCACCTGTCTCGCCAGGTTGGTACGAAGATCACCCATTGTCATCACCATACCTTCTATTTCAAGGGCCGTATTCATCTGCCTCTGAACAAGTTCAATCGTTTTCATAAGCTGAATCAGACCCTCAAGAGCATAATAATCACACTGGATTGGGACAAGAACAGAATCTGACGCGCTTAAGGCATTCATCGTAAGCTGGCCGAGCGCGGGAGGGCAATCAATAATAATAAAGTCATATTTTTCTTTTAAAGGTATTATTTCTTCTCTAAGCCGGTTATGCCTGTTTTCTATCTCTAAAAGCTCTACTTCCGCGCCCGCAAGATCCGGGGTCGAGGGTATTACATCAAGGTTTTTGAACTCGGTGTGCATTATAACGCCGATAAGCGGATGGTGCCCGATAATAGCTTTATAAATTCCTTCGGTTACTTTGTATTTGTCTATACCAACACCGCTTGTGGTATTACTCTGGGGATCCAAATCTATAAGGAGGACTTTCTGTTTGAATTCTCCGAGACAGGCGCTCAAGTTAACAGCCGTAGTGGTTTTTCCCACTCCGCCTTTTTGGTTAACTATAGCTATTATTCGGCCCATAGGGTTATCCTGTCAATCTTCGAAAATAAGAAATGTTCCACGTAGAACAAAAAATATCACAAACAAAATAAAGTATCAATAAAAAAAAGAATAGTTTTTATTAAAAATGTTCCACGTGGAACAATTTTAGATTTTTGACGAACAATCCCTCCCCTGCCAGGAATTATTCTTTTTGAGAAATCCATTTATTCCGTCCATAACACTATTGTTCTCTCTCGTCCACAAAGGTGCGATCAACCTCTCCTCAGAGCAATCTCCCATGAGCCTGTGAATTACTATATCAGGCCTTATTCTCTTAAGGAACTCCCCTGCCTGCTTAATATATTCCTCTTTTTCCATGGTTTTGATTTCACCCTTTTTATATAGCTCCGCGGTTTGTGTACCCTTCGCTATGTATAGATGGTGTAATTTTACCCCCCTGACAGGAAGAGACGACAGAAAATCCGCTGTCTGCCTGTAATCTTCCGGCCCTTCTCCCGGCAAACCGATTATTACATGCGCGCAAACCTTTATATTGGTTCCTTTTGTAAGTTCCATGGCATTTTTAAAGTCTTCCGCGGTATGGCCCCTGTTAATTGTCCTCAATGTTTTATTATTGGAAGTCTGAAGCCCCATCTCCAGCCAGACTTCATGGTTCTCCGCAATATCCTCTATTATGCCGATTTTCTCCGGATCTATGCAGTCAGGCCTTGTCCCGATTGAAATCCCTATAATTCTGTCGTTTACAAATACTGCCTTATATAAATCCTTCAGGATTGCGGCTTTTTCATATGTATTCGTAAACGGCTGAAAATATACAATATAACGATCATCTCCCCTGGATTTTTCCTTCAAATACACTTTTACCTGCTCGTGGACAGGCAAATTCCTTTTAATGTAATCCGCGGCTGAACCTTTCTCGTCACAAAACAAGCATCCTCTCTCAGAAATTGTCCCGTCCCTGTTAGGGCAGGTAAATCCGGCATCAACACATATTTTACCTACACGATGTGAGCAAATGCCTTTGAAATACATATTCAGAGAATAGTACCTTTTAATTTTCATATTCCCCTTCTTTTTCTCAAATATATCATTATTACGGCTATATCCGCGGGGCTGACCCCGGAAATCCTGGATGCCTGGCCGAGGGTTAAAGGCTTCAGGTTCGATAACTTCTCTACCGACTCCTTTTTTAAACCCCTGATACTGTGATAATCAATACTTCCGCCAAGAGCAACATCCTCCATTTTTTTAAATGCCGCTATCTGCTTCTCCTGTTTTTTCAGATAGCCTTCATATCTTAAATCCACCTCTACCTGGAACGCTGTCGCCCCGTCAATGTCTGCGGGAACCTTTTTCCCGGCTTTTTCAAACGCGGATTTGAAGCTAACGCCTCTCCTGATATACTTAAGTATTGTCTTGTTTTTTATAATATCCTCTTTTTCCCTGTTTATTAAAGATATTTTCTTTCTCAGACGTGTTATTTCCTTTTTGCTTATAGTGCCTGCCCAATAGCCGTATTCCATTAGCCTTATATCCGCGTTATCCTGCCTCAAACTCAATCTGTATTCGGCCCTGGAAGTAAACATCCTGTAGGGTTCTCTCGTCCCCTTTGTAACAAGGTCATCTATTAAAACCCCTATATACGCGTCTGATCTTTTTAATATGAGAGCGGGCTTTTGCTTTAATAATAACACCGCGTTTATTCCAGCAATAATCCCCTGCGCGCCTGCTTCTTCATAGCCTGAGGTCCCGTTTATCTGCCCCGCGAGGTAAAGATTTTCCACCAGCCTGGTTTCAAGCGTGGGCTTTAACTGCGTAGGAAAAACAAAGTCGTATTCAATCGCGTATGCCGATTTCAATATTTCAGCCTTTTTTAACCCCGGGATTGAATGAACCATGTCATACTGTATGTCTTCAGGCAAACCGGTTGAAATACCATTTACATATACTTCCCGGGTATTAATACCTTCAGGCTCGATAAACACCTGGTGTGTATCTTTGTCGGGAAATTTTACTATTTTATCCTCGATCGAAGGGCAATACCTTACCCCTGTCGCCTTTATTTTACCGGAGTACATAGCTGTTTTCGTAAGATTATCTTTTACAATTTTTTTTGTTTCCGCGGTAGTCTTCGTTATGTAACAGTTTATGGTGTCGTATGTTATAAACTTTTGCCTGAAAGAAAACGGCTGTGGATCTTCACTTGGCTCAATAGAACACTCATCAAAATCTACACTGTCTTTGTCCACTCTGGGAGGGGTTCCCGTTTTTAATCTGCCGAGTTTGAACCCTGCTTTTTTTAAACTATCAGAAAGGCCGCAGGCCGGTTCTTCCCCTGCCCTTCCTCCCGGAAACGCCTTATGCCCAATATGAATAAGCCCGTTAAGGAACGTTCCGGGTGTTAGAATAACCACTTTCGCGTAAAACTCCCGGCCATCCTGTGTCTTTACGCCTTTAACACGGGAATTTTCTACAATAATATCACTTACAAGGCCCTTAACAAGGCCGAGGTTTTTGGCCTTTTTCAATACATCAGCCATCTTTTTTGAGTACACGGCTTTGTCTATCTGCGCTCTCGGAGACCACACCGAAGGGCCTTTTGTCCTGTTTAACATCTTATAATGTATCGCGCTTCTATCGGTTAGTTTTGCCATTATCCCGCCAAGCGAGTCAATTTCCCTGACAAGATGTCCTTTGGCCAGGCCTCCTATGGCAGGATTACACGACATCTGGGCAATGTTATCCAGTGAAATCGAAAAAAGCGCTGTTTTTATCCCCATTTTTGCTGAAATATAAGCTGCCTCACAGCCGGCATGGCCTGCTCCAACCACAATTATCTCATAATCTTTGCTTTTTTTGCTCAAAACCCTGCCTTTTTTATCTAAAACTCATTAAATTTATGCAAAAAGTTGTATTTTATATCCTAAAAGTCGTATTTCGTATATGGCCCCCTTCGGGGAGGCTGCGCTTCGCTTCGCACTATCTCGTAAAAACTGCACTTATTTGTGCAAAAACTTCAGTTTTTACCATTAAAACTCACCTTTTATGTCTAATAACTAGCATTTTATACCCAACAATCCGACCTTCCATGCATTATTTAAGGGGTTTCTTGATAATATAACCTAATGTTAGACATTTTTTAGGGAAAAAACTATTTCCCTACACAGAATTTACTAAAAATGGATGTTAAAATTTCTTCATCGGTGGTTTCACCCGTAATTTTACCTATGCTGTTAAGAGCCTCTTTAATCTCTATAGCCGCTATATCCTCCGGAAAACCCTTCTTCAGCGCTTTAAGGGCGTCTTTAACGCTTATATAGGCAAACTTTAACGCTTCAAGCTGTCTGATATTCGATATAAATGTTTCTTCTAATTCTACGGGGCTGTCACCCACTGTCAGTTTATATATTTCCTCTTTAAGCCTTTTTATGTTCCTGCCTGTTTTAGCTGATATTTCCACTTCAGGCCAATGAGGGAATTCAGACTTTAGTCTATTTTTATTCATACGGCAGGTAATATCAGATTTATTAAAAAGCAGGATTCCTGTTTTGCCGCGTATGTGGCGCATAATCTCCTTATCATCCGGAGTAAACCTTCTGGAAAGGTCAAATACGGCAAGGACAACATCAGTCACCTTCACTTTCTCTCTTGTCATTCTCTGTCCGATTTCTTCAATCTTTCCGGAATGTTTCCTGATACCCGCCGTATCGGCAATTACAACCGGAATCCCGCAAATATTTATAACCTCTTCTATCACATCCCTTGTTGTTCCCGGCAAAGAGGTTACAATAATTTTTCTGTTTTTCATTAACCTGTTAGCAAGGCTTGACTTACCAACATTTGTCCTGCCCACAATCGTAATGTGAAGCCCCAGCTTAAACAGGTTGGCTTTCCTCGCGTTTTCTATCATTGCTTCCAATGCCGTCTTGATTTTTTCCAGCCTTTTTACGGTCTTTGAAACCGGCTCAACATCCAGGTTCTGATCTGAAAAATCAAGGTTCGCTTCAATATTTGCCATACATTCAATGAGAGCCGTGTTTAATTGTTTGATTTTTTTATAACCTGTTCCTTTAAGCTGTTTTAAAGCTATACCGGCAGCTGTATCCGTCTTTGCCTTTATCAAATCCACAACTGCTTCCGCCTGGGATAATTCTAATTTCTCATTTAAAAATGCCCTTTTTGTAAATTCTCCCGGTTCGGCAAGGCGGGCATTCATAGCACAGACCGCCTCCAGTATCTTTGAAAGGATAACCCATCCTCCGTGGCAGTTAATCTCCACAATATCTTCACCCGTATATGAATTGGGGCTTTTCATCAAAGAAACGACAACCTCGTCAAGCTCAATGCCTTTAAACACAAGTGTTCCGAAGTGAAGGGTATGGGTTTTTTTCTTTTTCCAGGAATTTTTGTTTTTAGGTTTGAAAAGTGTAGATATTATTTTTAACGCATTGGAACCGCTAAGCCTTACTATTCCTATGGCTCCTTCCCCGCAAGGGGTTGAAATCGCGGCAATTGTATCTCTGTTATACATTCAGGTTACGCGGACGCGGCTTGCTTCTGCTTGCCGTCCCAGCTCTTCCCTTCCTCAACATTATGAAAAATCTGCTGAGCAATACCCAGGAGATTGCTTACAAACCAGTAAAGGACCAGCCCTGAAGGAAATGAAAGAAATAAAGCGGTAAAAATAACCGGCATAAACATCATCATTTTAGCCTGAGTCGGGTCCGCCGACACTCCTGTTGAAAGCTTCTGCTGGAAAAACATTGTAGCTCCCATAAGCAGCGGAAGAATATATGTAGGGTCTTTCATTGAAAGATCGGTAATCCACAGCGGGGCTCCGCTCATTCCAAATGGCAACCCCTCAGGCAAATTTACATGGAAATTAAGAAAAGACGCCCCTCTCAATTCGACAGCCCTGTATATAACGATATAAAAAGCAATAAATATGGGCATCTGAGCCAGCATTGGCAAACATCCGCCCAGAGGATTAACCTTGTATTTTTTATAAAGTTCCATTGTTTCCTGGTTAAGTTTTGTCGGATTGTCTTTGTATTTTTCCTTGAGGGCTTTTGTTTTCGGCTGAAGCTCCTGCATTTTCTTCATTGACTTAAACTGCGCTCTCGTAGCAGGATACGTAAGTATTTTAGTAAGCATGGTCACAAGGATTATGGCAATACCGTAATTATGAATAAATCTGAAGAAAAAATTCATAAGCCACGTTATTTTATCGCAAACCCACGGAAACCAGAGATCAGCCCGGAAAAACCAGGTCCATCCGGAAAACACAAGCTCTTCAGCGCCCACATCCAAAGCTTTAAGTTTCCCGTACGCTTTGGGGCCAAGATATAACCGCATTCTGCAGGAATTTTTCTCGCCGGGCCGTAAAACACTTCCTGAATAGATTACAGCAATTTCGCTTTGCCCCTTCTCTTCAGGTTTGTTTATAAACCCGACCGATGTGGATTCAGGGATTATCATAGCTGTAAAATACCTGTCCAGCACCGCGGCAAAATCGACTACCCCGACACGCGCGTTTTCCCCTGTTTTCTTTTCAAATAACTTTCCGTCTATTCTTGCTAATCCGCCCTTCTTTACTCTTGCCAGCTTAGCAGCCGCAAGATCAGGAGTACTTCCTATCCCTTTCGGCCATATCACAGTTACATCATCTATATTTAAATCTTTAACCCCTTCATTTTTAAACAACACTTCAACATCCAGGAGATTATCGGTATCCCCGAAGGCATATCTTTTAGTAACTACCACGCCTCCGTTAACAAGTTTCTGAAAAACTACTTCGTTGTTTGTGTTATGTATTATCTTCCACGGACCATAGGACTCATTATTATAAGATCCATCTACACTGAAGGTTAAAGAAAGCGGCCTCTCGGACTTTTCGTCAGGTAAGACAAGGTTAACGGGAGCAGAATCGTCTCCCTCCGCGGGGTCTAACGGGAAATTTTTAAGAAACGCGTCCTTTATAGTCGCTCCGAAAGTAGATAATTCCAGCCGGAGATTGTTATTTTCAAGTGTTATTGTCTTTTCAACGGCATTTTGCAGATAATCTGTTTTCCCCGGGAGTGTTTCAATTGCTCCTCTATCCGGAAAAGATTGATCTTGCGCCGCGACAAGAGTTTTCCCCGACGGTTTATCCCCTTTTGCAAGCTGAACCTGCTTTGCCTGCTTCGCCTGGTATGCCTGAAACCCTAAAACTACAGCCATGCTGAGAACAACCGCAAGAATTAATTTTTTGTCCATTCTTTTACCCCAAAGGCTTCTTTCATCGCCTCTTCAAATTCGTTAAACCACTCATCGGAAACAGGCTTTTTTAGCCTTATAACTATTTCTTTACCTTCCAAAAATTCCTTGTGTGTCCTGAAAAACTCTCTTATCTTCCTTTTGTACCTGTTCCGGTTAACAGCGTTAGCAACCTTAGCTGAAATTATAATGCCAAGCCTGGGGCGCGAATCAGCACTTTTGCCCGAAGATAGTTCAATGCAGCCCCTTCTAACCTTTTTCCCTTTGTATAAAATTCGTTTAAACTGACGCGGAGATGTTAATTTGTCTTCTTTTCGGAAGCTCTGTTTCATATTTTTCAGACAGTGAGTTTTTTTCTGCCTTTTCGCCGTCTGTTTTTAATTATTTTTCTGCCGCCCACAGTACTCATTCTTTCCCTGAACCCGTGTTTTCGTTTCATTTTTATTTTTGACGGCTGATAAGTTCTCTTTGACATTTATAACCTCCACTCTTTAAATAGTCTTTAGTCCCCTGCGGGGAGGCTACGCTCCGCTTCGCACTATCTCGTAAATAATTTTTTCTTTTCTCTATAATCTTCAGATTCCGCGAATTATACTTTTCATGCAGTGTAGTGTCAAGAACTATATACCTTGTCACGCTGTATCAAGCGGGCTCTTTACTCCCTTGCCGCCCTGCTTGACAACATGGGTATAAATCATTGTGGTACTGACATCTTTATGTCCGAGCAGTTCCTGAATAGTCC
>JAGLRQ010000031.1 GCA_023136205.1 Candidatus Auribacterota bacterium | reverse complement strand
GTTCTTGGCTTAGCTTACAAGATAACTCCTGCCGGCACAGATAACCTGTCAGAAGATTTGGTCAATGATCTTGTTTTGGTTGGTGTTGTCGGCATGATAGATCCTCCAAGGCCCCAGGTTAAGGAGGCAATTGCTAAAGCTGAGAAGGCAGGTATTAGAGTTATTATGAAGACAGGAGACCATAAAGATACAGCTGTTGCTATCGCTAAAGAGATTGGGATGATTGGCGAAAAGGTAGAAAGTAAGTTTCCGGAGGTTCTTACTGAACAAGACTTGCTAAAGCTTTCAAAAGAAGAATTTGAAGAAACAATAAAACATATTTCTGTTTTCGCCAGGTTAACTCCTGCCATGAAATTAAGAATTGTCGAAACTTTACAAAAACAAGGCCATATTGTTGCCATGACAGGGGATGGGGTTAATGACGCGCCCGCGCTTAAAAAAGCGGATATCGGAATTGCTATGGGGATAATTGGCACTGATGTAGCAAGAGAATCAAGCGATATTGTGCTCGCTGATGATAATTTCTCTTCTATTATGAATGCGATAGAAGAAGGAAGAACTGTTTTTACGAATACAAGACAGGCAAGTGCTTTTCTAATCACTACTAATTTCGCGGAAAGTATAAGTATTATAACTACACTGCTTCTTGGCCTTCCATTGCCATTGCTGCCTAGTCAGCTGTTATGGCTCAATTTGGTTACTGATGGAGTTACCGATGTTGCCTTGGCCGCTGAACCAAGCCATGAGGACGTTTTGGAAGAACTTCCACGAAAGGCAAAAGAAAATATTTTATCAAAAGAAATCATTCCTTTCATGCTCATTATGGCCGGTATTATGGTTATTCTTACATTAATTATTTTTAACGCCTACTTACCGGGCGGAATAGGAAAGGCTAGAACAGGAGCATTTACTGTTATGGCATTTACTCAATTATTTAATGTTTTAAATATGCGCTCACTTAAAAGATCTATTTTTAAGATAGGCCTTTTTAGCAATAAATTTATAGTCGCGTCTCTTATAGCTTCTGTCGTTTTATTAGCCATGGTGCTTTACGTCCCATTTTTCCAGGGCGTATTTCAATTTGTGCCCCTAAGTTTATTAGAAATATTAGCTATAGTTCTTTTTTCATCTTCAGTATTATGGTCAGGTGAGTTGTACAAGTATTTGAAAAATAAGTAGTTTATGTAATTTTACTCAAAATGTGAAAGCGGTGTTAAAATGTTTTAGGGACAAAATTATATAATAGATGATATTGTTGAGTTGAAAGATTTAATAAAATAAGGTGATCGCATGAGGCTATCAAAACCGAAAGTTTCGATTATAGGGTCAGGGAATGTTGGAAGCGCCTTCGCATTTGCCTTAATGATAAGGGGAATAGCAAGAGAGATAGTTATTGTAGATAAGGACAAGAAAAAAGCTGCCGGTGAGTGTATGGATTTAAAGCACGGCTTAAGTTTTACTTATCCTGTGACTATATCCTCTCAAGGTTATGAGGGTTGCGCTGATTCTGACATTGTAGTTATAACCGCGGGGGCAAGACAAAAACCGGGCCAGACAAGAATAGATTTAGTACAGACAAATGTCGATATATTCAAAGACATTATCTCAAATATAATAAAATACACAAAAGACGCGATTATCCTTGTCGTTACTAATCCGGTAGATATCCTTACCTATTTAACCCTGAAAATTTCAGGATTGCCCGCCAATAGAGTCATTGGATCAGGTACTGCTTTGGACACCTCGAGATTTCGCTATTTAATAAGCGAGCATTGTAAGGTGGACCCGAGGAATGTGCACGCATATGTAATAGGCGAACACGGGGATACTGAGCTTCCGGTATGGAGCAACGCCAGTATAGGCGGAATGAAAATAGAGAAGTATTGCCCAATGTGTAAAAATTTCGGCAATTGCGGACATGAAAAGGAATTGGAAAAATTATTTGATAAAGTCAAAAATGCGGCCTATGAAATTATTGAGGCAAAAGATGCCACGTCTTATGCCATAGCCCTGGCATTAGTAAGGATAACAGAAGTTATATTGAGGGATGAAAATTCGGTGCTGCCTGTATCAATTTTAATGAAAGATTACTATGGCATAAATGACGTATGTTTAAGCCTGCCGGCTATTGTTAACAGAGGCGGGGTTGAACGGATTTTAAGGCTTGAATTATCGGCCAAAGAACAAGCCCAGTTCAAACATTCAGCCCAGACGCTAAAAGGGATTATAAAAGGCATAAAATTTTAAGGAGAAGAGAGTATGCAGGCCTTTAGGTTAGTTAACAAGGTAAATTATCAGGATGGATCTGTGGTGAGTAAAGAAATAATGAAGAAGGAAGCAGGAATAGTGACACTGTTTGCTTTTGATAAAGGCCAGGGTTTAAGCGAGCATACATCCTCCTTTGATGCTTTGGTTAATATCCTTGACGGCCAGGCAGAAATTACAATATCCGGAAAGCCATCTATCGTAAAGGAAGGCGAAGTGATAATAATGCCCGCGAATAAACCGCATTCAGTACAGGCAAAAGAACGATTCAAAATGTTGTTGGTTTTAATTAAGAGATGAGCAAAAAGGTTTTCATTAAAGTTTTTGGATGCCGGATGGTGAGCAAAATGGGGACGGTTCTAATTAAGCAAACTCTTGACGACAAACTCAAGAAGAAAAACAATTAGAACCGTCCCCATTACCGTGTAATTTCACTCAAAATTTTGGCCGAGGCCCTTTCCTAACGGGGTAACAAATGCTGTACAAAATCTTTGCCGATTTAATTGTGGTTATACATTTTGCCTGGATATTGTTTATGCTGGCAGGAACTATACTCACTTTAGGCGGTTTCTTCTATAAAAGATTTTTTGATTGGTGGTTATTCAGAACACTTCATCTTTGCGGTATAATCTATGTTGGGCTTTTAGCTCTTTTAAGAGAATATTGCCCTTTAACCATACTGGAAAATACCGTAAGAGCGAAGTATAATCCTGATTTAACCTATCCCGGTTCATTTATAGTTCACTATATCGAGAAGTTAGTTTATCCTGATGTTAATCCATCGACAATTATTGGTGCCTACTATATTTATTGCTGTTTTTACTATAGTGGTATTTATAATTAAACCACCGGCAAAAATAAGGAGAATATTTAAATGGAGGAAATAGGGGCAGATACCTATTAAATTTCTTGACGGCAAAATTTTTCACATCAGATAAATTCTGATGTGTTTTTTGCATTAAAGGGATACATCACTTAATGTGTGCCAACCAAGCTGATATGAGCGAGTTGGCCAAACCAATATTGCACCAGTTATCGTGTTCAAACATTTATCCTTTAAACCTGCGGTATCTCACTATGTTCCCATTCCACCTGAAAAACTTCTTGACAATTTTGTAACTGATACTATAATAATATCAGTTAACCAATGAGGCTTCTATGAAGTTATTAACAAAACATACAGATTACGCGATTAGGGCATTGTCAGAGCTTTGTGAAAACAAGAATAAGTTTTTTTCCGCGCGGCAGATCGCGAAACGACAACGTATCCCATATCAGTTTTTAAGGCAAATATTACAAGGGTTAATCAAGGACAAACTGGTAATATCGAAAGAAGGAAGTGGAGGAGGTTTTAGAATTGATAAGGATCCCAATTTAATATCAATAGTCGATATCATAGCAATTTTCCAAGGGAATATTCAGCTTTCAGACTGTATGTTCCGAAAGAAACTATGCGCTAACCGTTCGAATTGTGTTTTAAAAAAGCAGATTAACAGGGTTGAGAAATTAGTAAACAAGGAATTTAAGGGCATTACTATAGGCTGTCTTTTAAAGGATTTAGAAAAACAAAGAAGGAGGTTGTAAATGTTTTGTTATCAGTGTCAGGAAACAATCAAGAACACCGGCTGTACAAAGGCCGGTGCATGCGGGAAAAAAGAGCAGACCGCGAATTTACAGGATTTACTAATCTATGTTTTGAAAGGAATTGCTGTTTATGCTCAAAAAGCAAAAGAAAAGGGCATAAAGGATAGCAGCGCGGGCTTATTTACAGCCCGGGCACTTTTCGCGACGATTACAAATACTAATTTTGATGATAATCGAAT
Source organism: Candidatus Auribacterota bacterium (assembly GCA_023136205.1). Lineage (GTDB taxonomy): Bacteria > Auribacterota > UBA6266 > UBA6266 > UBA6266 > JAGLRQ01. Next base: position 15,125 of record JAGLRQ010000031.1, on the reverse strand, counting down.
TATTGCGTTAATACGAGAAGGATTAACTATCCGCAGCGATCTTAAAGAGAAGAGCGGCGTTTCCACGAATGAATCTTTTCATGATGCCGCTTTGTGGTATGCTGATGATCTAGCAGGATTTTATGATAAGGCAAAAGAAGTAGGCGTGCTTTCTACTGAAAATGAAGATGTACGTTCTCTTCGTGAACTACTTATCTATGGTTTAAAAGGACTGGCCGCCTATACAGACCACGCGGCCGTATTAGGATTTCAGAAAGAAGAAATATATGAATTTATAATGGAGGCCCTGGCATCAGCAACGAGAGATCTTTCCGTTGATGAAATGGTTGCTCTTGTACTGAAAGCAGGAGAAACAGCTGTCACCGCAATGGCTCTTTTGGATGAAGCAAATACGAAAACTTTCGGGAATCCTGAGATCACGAAAGTTAATCTTGGTGTTCGAAATAATCCCGGGATTCTTATTTCAGGGCATGACCTTAAGGATATGGAAGAGCTTTTAAAACAGACGCAAGGCACAGGAGTTGACGTTTATACTCATAGCGAGATGCTTCCAGCTAACTATTATCCTGCTTTTAAAAAATATGAACATTTTGTCGGCAACTATGGAAATGCCTGGTGGCAGCAAAATGAAGAGTTCGCGTCATTTAACGGCCCGATTTTGATGACAACAAATTGCATTACTCCTGTTCAAGATGCTTATAAAAATAGAATTTGTACAACAGGAATGGCAGGTTATCCGGGTGTTAAGCATATTCCTGATGGGGATAATGGGAAACAGAAGAATTTCTCTGGAATTATTGCCCTGGCAAAAACGTGCCAGCCGCCGCGGGAAATTGAAAAGGGTGAAATTGTAGGAGGATTCGCGCATAATCAAGTACTTGCCTTAGCTGACAAAATTGTTGAAGCAATAAAATCAGGAGCTATTAAGCGATTTGTTGTAATGGCAGGGTGTGACGGAAGGCATCCTACAAGAAATTATTTTACTGAAGTCGCGAAAAATTTACCAAAAGATACAATTATTTTGACAGCCGGCTGCGCGAAATATCGATATAATAAATTGGATCTCGGTAATATCGGAGGTATTCCCAGGGTTCTTGATGCCGGCCAATGTAATGATTGTTACTCTTTGGCGGTTATCGCGCTTAAATTAAAGGAAGTATTCAAATTAGATGATATTAATGAACTTCCTATTTCTTTTGATATTGCCTGGTATGAACAAAAAGCGGTAGCCGTATTGCTCGCGCTCTTGCATTTAGGTGTAAAGGGCATAAGGCTTGGGCCGACATTGCCGGCATTTTTATCCAGAAATGTTGCAAAAGTTCTTGTTGAGAAATTTGATATCAAACCTATTGGTGAGGTTAAAGATGATATTGAGGCGATGGCAGCAGGGGCATAGTCAATAACAAAAAAAATAATGAAAAAAATGCAGTTTTTTACAATGTGGTTTCTGCCGCTGATAGTAATAGGCGGATTATTTCAGCCGTTTCTGGGATATCTTGTTGTAGCGATGATGGCTGTTCTTTTGGTTTTATCTTATTTTAAGCGGCGTTATTGGTGTTGGCATATTTGTCCCCGGGGAGCTTTTTTAGATATTGTGTTATCAAAATTGAGCCGAAATAAACCAATTCCCAAATTATTTACTAAACAATGGTTTCGTTGGTTTGTGCTTATCTTGTTTATTGTTATGTTGGTACTTCGTTTTCTTAACACCGGAGGAGACCTTATTGCTATCGGCACGGTTTTCGTTGTAATGTGCCTTGTAACAACTATTGTTTCTATTGTAATCGGCGTACCTACTAAACATCGAGGATGGTGCGCGATATGCCCAATGGGAACCTTACAGGAAAAAATCAACAATACCCGCCAGAAGAGAAAAGTAAAAAGTACAAATATTTTTTAAGCTAATTTTTATAGCATATAAATCTTCCAATTGTTATTGATTAATTCTTGTGTTAAAATGCCTCTCCTATGGGAAAAGCGTCTCGTAAATCAATTTGTAGAAAAGGCGGGTTTTTTGTGTATATCCTTGAATGTCAAGACGGGACGTATTATACGGGTTACACAAGTGATTTAGAAAACAGGATCAAAGAACACAATGGCAGTAAACGCGGTGCTAAATACTTACGCGGCAGAAAACCTTTTAAAGTGGTTTATGTTAAGGAGTATAGGTATTTTAAGAGGGCAGCAAAAAAAGAGTTGGAGATTAAGAAGTTGACGCGGAAGGAAAAAGAAAAACTGATACAGCTTTATGCAGAAAAAAACAAATGATAAGGATATGCCCCCCCAGATTTGCCGGCCTTTGGCCTCTAAATCTAAACGGGGGGGTGGCAACCATAAGTTTTTTTTAAAAACTTATGGTTGCCAAATGAATAAACTCGACTCGGAGGCGATTGCGGGGGCGCTTTCTGAGTTGGGGTATGAGATGACTGTTTCTGAAAAGGAGGCGGACATAATACTTCTTAATACCTGCAGTGTAAGAGATTTAGCGGAAAAAAAGGCTCTCGGTAAACTTGGCTTGTTGAAAAAGCTCAAGAAGAAAAAGGGGAATCTTCTTATAGGGCTTGCGGGTTGTCTTGCTCAGCATAAGGGTGAAGAAATCTTAAAGAAGAATCCGCACCTGGATTTTGTCGTAGGTACAAGGGAAATTGATAGGATTCCTGAATTGATTGCCGAAGCGGTTGAGAGAAAAAAGAGAATATCAGCGTTATCCTCCTGTAGAGAAATTAAGGAGCCTTCGAGTTACTTGAGAGCGGATAATATCAAGGCATTTGTTTATGTGATGAGGGGTTGTGAAAACTATTGTTCTTACTGTATTGTTCCTTATGTCCGCGGGCCTGAAAAAAGCAGGCCTTCAAAAGATATTGTATCGGAAATAAAATCTCTCGCGGATAGCGGCTATAAAGAAGTCTGCCTTCTGGGCCAGAATGTGAATTCATACGGCAGGGGACTTAAAGAGGGAATAGATTTTTCAGGGCTCCTGGAAAAGATTAATTCCATTGAAGGCATATACAGGATCAGGTTTGTTACATCACATCCGAAAGATATATCAGAGAAGCTTATTGACTCCATAGCGGATCTTGATAAGGTTTGTGAAAGCATACATTTCCCTCTTCAGTCGGGTTCTGATAAGATACTAAAGCTTATGAACAGGGGATATGATCTTTCCGATTACATTAAAATTGTGGATAGACTTCGCGGCCAAGTGCCGGATGTTTCAATTAGCACCGATATAATAGTGGGTTTTCCGGGAGAAACAGAAGAAGATTTTAACAGGACTGTGAAAACGTTTGAAGAAATCAGGTTTGACAGTTCTTTTATTTTTAAATATTCTCACAGGGGAGGGACCGCCGCGAGCAGGCTTGAAGATGATGTTCCTTTTGATGTAAAATTGGAGAGAAACAAATGCCTTCTTTCTCTGCAAGGGGAAATAAGCCAGAAAAAGAATGACTGCCTTATAGGAGAAAAACAGGAAGTTCTTGTTGAGGGCCCAAGCAGAAAGAATATTAAAATGTATACCGGAAGAACAAGACAGAATAAAATAGCAATATTTCCAGGTTGTGATGATATTAAGGGGAAACTGGTTTCTTTTATTCCTGAAAGGGCAAGCCCGAATGTTTTTTATGGAAAAATTGAAAACAGTAAATTGTGAAAAAGTAAAATTAGCCACAGAGACACGGAAACACAGAGAAAAAGAAAATAATTTTTTACTAGATATTGTTTTTTACTATCTTTTTCTACGAGATAGTGCGGAGCGTAGCGTAGCCTCCCCGGAGGGGACTAGATACCAGATAATGTTTTTAACGAGATACGATTCACGAGATAGTGCGGAGTGTAACGTAGCTTCCCCGTAGGGGACTAGATACTGTTTTAAAAATTATGGATAAAAATAATTTAACTCCTATGATGCAGCAATACAGGCGGATGAAAAAAGAACATCCTGATGCTATTCTTTTTTTTCGGTTGGGTGATTTTTACGAGATGTTTTATGAAGATGCCAAAACGGCTTCCAAAGTGCTTAACCTTGCTTTTACCTCGAGAAATAATGTTCCTATGTGCGGCATTCCTTATCACGCCGCGGAATCATACCTTGCCCGCCTTGTAAAAGCAAATTTCAAAGTGGCGATTTGTGAGCAGATGGAAGACCCTTCCAAAGTGAAAGGGATTGTAAAGCGTGAGGTTGTAAGGGTTATAACACCGGGAACCGTGTTGAATGAATCCGTTCTTGATGAAAAGAGCAATAATTATCTTGCCGCAATAAGTAAGGCCGGAGGGGTATGGGGGTTGGCCTACCTCGATGTAAGCACCGGTGAGCTGGCGGCAACGGAATTTGCTTATGTTGAAGATATTATAAACGAGCTTGAAAAATTAAAACCTTCAGAGTTGTTAATCCAGAATTCTCTTAGCAATGAAGCCGAATATAGCCGGTTTCCTCAATTCCTGAAATCAATGGAGGTTGTGCTTGATGACTGGCTTTATGAGTATTCTTCCTGCTATTCGTCTCTGCTTGAGCTTCTGGAAGTGAAGTCTCTGGATGGTTATGGAGCAAAAGGAATGTTTCCCGCGATTTCATCGGCCGGAGCTGCCGTCCATTATGCTCAGGATAGGCTTAACCAGAGCCTTAACCATATTAAAACATTTAAGATTTACACAGCCTCCCAGTACATGATGATAGATACTTCAACACAGCGTAACCTGGAACTGCTGGAAAACACAAGAGGGGGAAAAGAAGCAACGCTTGTTACCGTTCTGGATAAAACCTCGACATCAATGGGTTCAAGGCTTCTTACCGGGTGGATAAAACAGCCGCTTGTTAAAGTTGATGAAATAATTTCCAGGCAGAACACGATAACCGAATTTATTTCTAATCTTGGAATTACGAGAAAAATATCTGAACAGTTGAAAAAGATGACAGATATGGAAAGGACTCTTGGAAGAATAAGCTGTGGTTACGCGAACGCGAGAGACCTTGTGTCTTTAAAGAATGCTCTTAAACTTTTGCCCGGATTGAAAGAACATCTCAAAAATTATTCTTCGGATTATGCCCAGGCCATAAAAGCTGATATCGAAAACTTTCATGATGTCGTTGGCCTGCTTGAAGAATCTATAGCCGACAGCCCTCCTGTTTCTCTGAAAGAAGGCGGAATAATCAAAGGGGGTTTTAACAAAGAGCTTGATGAATTAAGGGAGATTGCAACTTCCGGCAAGGATTGGATTGCCCGTTTGCAGGCTCAAGAAATTGAGAGAACGGGGATAAAAAGCCTCAAGATAAAATATAACAAAGTGTTTGGTTATTATATTGATATTACCAAATCAAACCTTAATATGGCCCCCGATAATTATATAAGGAAGCAGACTCTTGTTAATTCCGAGAGGTTTATTACTCCTGAGCTTAAGGAATATGAAACCAAAGTTTTGAATGCTCAGGCGAAAATAGAAGATTTGGAGTATTCGATATTCTGTGAAATCCGGGATAAAATACTTGTTCAGTGCGGAAGGTTAAAGAAAGCGGCTTGTGCCGCGGCATTGCTGGATCTGGTTTCGGCCATGGCTCTGCTTGCGGTTGAAAATAATTATACCTGTCCTGTCGTTAACGAATTTGATTTGATTGACATAAAAGCGGGGAGGCACCCGGTTCTTGAGAATATTTTGGTAGATGAGAAATTTGTTCCCAATGATGTTTTCTTAAACTGCACAGAAGACCAGGTACTTATAATTACCGGGCCCAATATGGCGGGCAAATCCACATACATAAGACAAACCGCGTTACTGGTTCTTATGGCGCAGATGGGTATTTATATTCCTTGCGACAGCTCGGTTATAGGTGTTACCGATAAGATTTTTACAAGAGTGGGCGCTTCTGATGAAATAGCAAAAGGGCAGTCAACATTTATGGTTGAAATGATTGAAACAGCGAACATTCTGAATAATGCTACGTCTAAAAGCCTTATTATCCTTGATGAAATCGGGCGCGGGACGAGTACGTTCGATGGGATAAGCATTGCCTGGGCCGTCGCTGAGTTTCTCCAAAGTTCCCGGAAAGCTCATTCGAAAACCTTGTTCGCGACTCATTACCATGAACTCACGGAGCTCGAGGAACTTCTTCCGGGCGTAAAAAATTATAATATTGCCGTAAAAGAGTGGAATGATGAGATACATTTTGTAAGAAAAATAGTACGGGGCGGCACAGATAAAAGTTATGGTATTCATGTCGCGCGTCTTGCGGGGCTTCCGAGAAGCGTAATTGAAAGAGCAAAAGAAATTCTTGTTGTTCTTGAAGAAAACGCGGAAGAAAATATAACAATACAAAAAGCAAAAAACGGCAGCCACGCGCAAAAAGCTTCCGATGCCGGACAGATGAACCTGTTCTTATCTGATCGCCATCCGGTTGAAGAATATTTTGACCAGATAAAGATTGATGATCTGACTCCGTTACAGGCGCTTCTCAAATTGAAAGAACTCAAAGATTTGGTTAATAAAGATAAATAGAAGTAAAAACAGAAGGTGTTTAAAATGGCAAAAATAAGTATTCTTTCAGACGAACTTATAAACAGGATTGCTGCCGGAGAAGTTGTTCAAAGGCCTGCTTCTGTTTTAAAGGAATTAATTGAAAATGCCATAGATGCCGGAGCCGGAAGAATTGAGGTTGAAATTAGCGCCGGCGGCAAAAGATCAATAATAGTCAAAGATGACGGTGAAGGAATGGTTAGGGATGACCTTATCCTTTCTGTTGAACGGCATACGACGAGCAAGATAAAGTCCATAGGTGATATGGCAAACCTTTATTCACTGGGTTTCAGGGGAGAAGCCCTTGCAAGCATAGCCGCGGTATCAAAGATAGAGATAGTTTCGAAACCCTCCAACGGCAATACAGGTAACAGGATTCTGGTTGAAGGCGGGAGGATAAAATTTGTTGAAGAAACCGGCGCCGCGAAAGGGACTCTTGTAAATATAAAAGGCCTCTTCTTTAATGTTCCGGCGAGAAGGAAATTTTTAAAGACTGATGCTACCGAAGAATACTGGTGTGAGAGAACCATTACGGAGTATATCCTTTCCCACGAAGATATTTCATTCAGATTTGTTAAAGACGGCAAGATGATCTATACGTTTTCCAGGGACGATGAGCTGGAATATAAAGCGTCAAAACTTTTGCTGAAAGGATTTTCCACACAGAGCGAAAATGTGAATTTTACTGACGGTGAAATTAAAATAAGAGGGCTGATTGCCCGGCCTCAGTTAAACAGTCCGGACAGGGATCACCAGTTTTTCTTTGTTAATGGAAGGCCTGTCAGGAACGCGGCTCTTTCTTACGCGTTTCGCGAGGCTTACGGAAGTTCAGTTCCTGAAAGACGATTTCCGCCCTGTATACTTTTGATTACTATGCCTCCGTTCTTTTTTGATGTAAATGTGCATCCCTCCAAGAGAGAAATAAAATTTGCCGATGAGAAGAAAGTAAAAACTGTTATTAAAAATTCGGTCAGCCAATCCCTGAAATCATCCGATACCTCTTTGAATATATCAGGGATATCTTCGCGTACGTACGAACAAAAGGGAGATGAAGGCGGAAAAGTTCAGCACGTAAAAGAGGAACAGCCTGAATTTTCAGCATCTCAGGGCGGGGAAACCGCGGGCCCGCGGATAATAGGGCAGTATGCGATGACTTATATTATTGTCGAAGAGAATGGGGATCTTTTTCTCATTGACCAGCATGCCGCGCAGGAAAGAATAAATTATGAAAAACTTTTGGATTCAATTTCCGCGGGGAACTCATCTGTACAGTATCTTCTTAACCCTGTTGTTATAGAGTTGATCGGAGCGGGAGCGGAGAAGATTACAGAGAATATTGAGATTATAAGGTTATGCGGTTTCGATATCGAACCGTTCGGAAAAAATTCTTTTAAAATTGGAGGGATACCGTCTTTTTTGCCTGATTTCAATGTTGAAGAAACAATTAATGAGCTTGCGGATGTGCTGATAAGAGAAAAGAAGATGAATCTTGATCAAAAAGCCGATGAGATTTCCAGGATGCTGGCATGCCGGCGTTCAATAAAAGCGGGTGACCGACTTGAACCCTTAAGCATGAAAAGAATTATTGAAGACCTGAATAGAACAAAATATCCTCAAACCTGTCCGCACGGGCGGCCTGTAAAAGTAAAACTTGAGAAGCCGCTGATAGAAAAATGGTTTAAGAGAGACTATAGAGGACAGTAGTTCGTGAATAAGGAATTTTCCATCATCTTTATCGTTGGCCCTACCTGCACAGGTAAAACCGGGGTTTCTATAGAACTTGCCAATTTTATAAATGCCGAGATTATATCCGCGGATTCAATGCAGGTTTATAAGGGTTTGGATATAGGGACAGCAAAACCTTTATCCGGTGAACTTGCGGCTGTTCCGCATCATCTGATAGATACACTAAGAATATCTGAAAACTATAATGTATCTCTTTTTTGTGAAAAGTCTCTTAGCTGCATTGAATATATTTTTTCGCGGGGCAGGAATGTTATTGTATCCGGCGGAACGGGTATGTATATCAGGGGCCTTATTGACGGAATTGTCGAATCTCCGCCTCCGGATAAGGAATTCAGAAATGAAATTCTGGAAGAAGGGCCGGAAATCCTTTATGAAAGGCTTAAAGAAGTTGATGCCCGGGCGGCGGAAAAAATTCATCCTAACAATGTAAGGCGCGTAATAAGGGCTCTTGAATTTTTCCACGCGAGCGGCAAAAAGTTTTCGTCTGAAACTTGTAAATGGGAGGCTTTTGACAATGAAAAAATAGCCGGAAGAAAATACAGGATTTTCGGTTTGCTTATGGAACGCGATGAACTTTATAAACGAATAGACAGCAGGGTTGATAAAATGATACAGAAAGGGCTTGTAAAAGAAGCTGAAAAAGTTTTAAAAAACAAAAAATTTAAACATTCGACAGCATCTCAGGCAATAGGGTATAAAGAATTTGTAAAATATTTTGAACATGAAATTACGTTGGAAAAGGCGGTTGAAAACCTGAAGAAGAACACTCGCAATTTCGCGAAAAGACAGTTAACATGGTTTCGTAAAGATGAGAGAATAGAATGGATAAATATAAACGCGGAAACCAAACCTGAAAAAATAGCGAATGTTATATTGAAAAAACTGGAGAAAAATGAAGAAAATTATTGATCTGCAGAAGGAAAGAACGAGAGAACTGGTGGTGACTGTTGGACTCCAGTATGGCAGCATGGACAAGTGGCATCTGAGAGATTCCATCGCGGAGTTGAAGCAATTGGTTGATACGGCCGGGGGTAAAGTGGTTCGGGAATTTACAAATGTGAGGAGGTCACCCACACCGGCCTATTTTATCGGAAAGGGAAAACTCGAAGAGATTAAATTGTTTTGTGAGGGCGCCGGTATAAAAACAGTTATTTTTGATGATGACCTTACACCGGCGCAGAAAAAGAACATTACCTCTTCTCTGGATGTTAAGGTTCTGGACAGGACCGAACTTATACTTGATATCTTCGCGCTTCACGCTGTGAGCAGGGAAGGAAAACTTCAGGTTGAACGCGCTCAGCTTGAATATTATCTTCCCCGTTTGACTCGCGCGTGGACACATCTTTCAAGGCAGGAAGGCGGGATAGGGACAAGGGGGCCGGGTGAAAGGCAGATTGAGGTGGACCGCAGGAGAATCAGGGAGAGAATTTACCATTTAAACAAAAAACTTTCCGAGATCAGGCAGGGACGTGCTGTAAGAAGGAGAAAAAGACAAGTAGTTCCGGTTCCCGTTATTTCCATAATCGGTTATACAAATGTCGGGAAATCCACTCTTTTAAACAGCCTGGCGGGTTCCAGTATTTGTGTCGAGGATAAGCTTTTCGCGACCCTTGACACAACCACAAGAACTTACTTTCTTTCTTCCGGCCAGAAAGTTTTGCTTACTGATACGGTTGGATTTATCAATAAACTTCCACACGGCCTGATTGAATCATTTAAAGCAACGCTGGAAGAAGTTACGGAATCGGATTTATTATTGTATGTTATTGATTTAAGCAGGCCGGACGCGTTGGAGCAGGATAAGGCTGTTAAGAAGGTATTAAAGGAGCTTAACGCGCATGAAAAACCTGTTATCGCGGCCTTTAATAAAAGTGATATAAGAAATATGGATTCGGATATCAGGGATCTGGAAAGATTTTATCCTGAGGGGATAACAATATCCGCGTTAAAGAAAACCGGTTTCAAAGAACTTAATGAAAGAATTCAAGTGGAACTTGGCAAACTGCTTGTTTTTGGAAAATATCGGATTCCGGTTAAAAGTTTTGCCGTTTTGTCAAAATTCCACGAAAGAACGAATATAAAACATATAGAATACGGGGATAAGTTTGTAACTGTTGTGGCCGAAGTTCCCGGCAGGCTTTCCAACGAAATGAAAAAGTATAAAATAAAAAACTAATAGGTATATATTTTCTATTGATAAAAAAAATTAGTTGTGAAATGATACTGTAGGGCTGGTGTTGACGGCCGAAATTAAAGAGGCGCTATGTTTTGAAAAACCGGAATCGGAGATATCAAATCAGATATTCTTTTAATTTTCTTGCTGTGATAATTTTTGCGGCGGCGGTGTCTCTGATTGTGACAGGCGCGTTTTCAACACTGCCCGCGGAGGCCCAAAAGGGAAACTGGAAATACATAGTTATACATCACAGCGCGACAGATGATGGAAACGCTGAAATCTTTGATAAATGTCATAAAAAAAGGGGTATGGAAAACGGTTTAGCATATCACTTTGTGATCAATAATGGTCGGAGCGGCACTGAAGACGGACAGATACAAACGGGCCTTAGATGGAAACGCCAGATTGAGGGCGGGCACGTGAGGCAGAGATGGCTGAATATAGAAGGCATAGGAATCTGTGTGGTAGGCAACTTAAATAATCATAAAATGACAAAAAAACAATACTGGTCTCTAGTATGGCTTACGAGAGACTTGATGGAAAAATGCAATATTCCTTCTCAAAATGTACTTTTTCATGGAAAAATAAAGGGGGAGAAAACAGAGTGCCCCGGCAGATATTTTCCATATAAGGGTTTTATGAGAAATATAAAATCCGGAAAAAGAAGGTAGAAAATAAAAAGATTGATTTCCGCGATTTCGTCTGGTATAAAAAACGAGTTGTTTTACTCTAAAATGCTTTCCATAGCAGGGAGGAACGCGTGTTCTTAGATTCGATTTTCGGGCTTTTTTCAAGTGATATTGGTATAGATTTAGGGACAGCCAATACACTTGTGTATGTCAAGGGAAGGGGGATTGTACTTTGCGAGCCTTCGGTTGTCGCGATTCAGGAAGGAACCACGAATGTTCTCGCGGTTGGGGAAGAAGCAAAGAGAATGCTTGGCAGGACCCCTGGTAATATTATTGCCGTTCGTCCGATGAAAGACGGGGTTATTTTTGATTTCGAAATTACGGAGAGTATGCTTCGTTATTTCATACGCAAGGTCCATAACAGAAAAGCTCTTGTGAGGCCCAGGATAATTATTGCTGTTCCCTCAGGAATAACCGAGGTTGAAAAACGCGCGGTTAGAGAGTCTTCGGAACACGCGGGAGCACGAAAAGTTTTCTTGATAGAGGAGCCAATGGCTGCCGCTATTGGTGTGGGCCTTCCGGTTCAGGAGCCTGCCGGCAATATGATTGTTGATATCGGAGGCGGCACGACAGAGGTAGCGATTATTTCTCTTGCCGGAATTGTTTTTTCCAGGAGTATTCGCACCGGTGGTGACGAAATGGATGAAGCAATAATAAAATACATGAATAGACAGTATAATCTTTTAATAGGTAAAAATACCGCTGAAAATATAAAAATCAGTGTTGGTTCCGCTTATAAACTGGATGAAGAGTTGTCCATCGAAGTAAAAGGCCGGGACCAGATTTCAGGGCTTCCTAAAACGCTGAACGTCCGATCTGAAGAAGTAAGAGAAGCTTTAATACAACCCGTCAACACAATCCTGGAGGTTGTAAGAACTTCTCTTGAAAGATGTCCTCCGGAACTTTCAGCCGATCTTGTTGACAGGGGAATTGTTCTTGCCGGCGGCGGGGCTTTAATGAAGGGCATTGATAAACTCCTCGCGGAAGAAACAGGACTCCCGATACATGTGGCTGATGATCCCCTTTCGGCTGTAGCTTTGGGTACAGGAAAGGTGCTTGATGAAATTAAAATTCTTGAAAAAATAGGAGTCCGGCGAAGACGCGGTGTATAAATGTTGTGGCGAAAAAGGGTTTTGATTGTTGTTCTTCTGTTTGTTTTTTCTGCGTTAATATTTGATCCGGTTTCCACCTCTTTAAAGAGCTTCAGTATTCGGGTTATTACTCCATTTCTTAAGATGGCAAGTTTTATTAAGAACGAAGCTTCTCCTTTAGTTAAAATTACAAAAGTGAGATTTCTGATTGAAGAAAATCAGCGTTTAAAAAAAGAAATCGCGCTTTTAAAAACCAGCCTTAACGAGACAAGAGAATCTGCTATTGAGAATAGCCAGCTCAGGGAACTTCTTGAATTTAAACAAAGGGTTCCGTATCAAACAATGCCCGCGCAGGTTATCGGAAGAGATGTTTCAAACTGGAATAAAACCCTTATTATAGATAAAGGTTTGGATGACGGCCTTGAAGAAAGAATGGTTGTGGTCGCGGGTGCCGGCCTGGTGGGCAGAATAATAGAGGTTCATAAAAGTGTATCAAAGGTTTTACAGATCAATGATGTGAAAAACAAATGCAGCGCGATGATACAGGATAGCAGGGACTTAGGAATTATAACCGGTGATAGCGCGGGTGGGCTGAAGATGATTTACCTTTCAAGAAATGCCGATGTAACGGAAGGAGATATTATTATTACCTCAGGGCTTGGAGGGATATTTCACAAAGGGATTCTTGTTGGCGCGATAATAAGTGTTTATACGGAAAAAGACGAGTTAAACAAGTTCGCGAAGGTTCGGCCCGAGGTGGATTTCGATAAAATTGAGGACGTTCTCGTTGTTGTTGGTGAGAAGAGAGAAGAAAGAGAGAAAAGAAGAAAAAAATAAATTGCAAATAGCCGCAGAGACACGGAAACACAGAGAAAAAGAAAATAAGAAGAATTGGACGCGGACTAATAATCTGCGTCCTATAAAGGATTTTTTATCTTTGAATCTTTTAACGATTCACGAGATAGTGCGGAGCGCAGCGTAGCCTCCCCGGAGGGGACGAGATACTGTTTTGTACGAGATAGGGGTGTGAATTGGTAAAAATCAAATTCATTTTGATTATTTTTCTTATGTTAATTGTTGAAGTGAGTTTTGTGTCATCTTTTCCAATTCCTTTTATAGCGATAAAGCCGGATTTCCTTTTAATCATTACCTGTTATGCCACATTGTTGTTTGGCTTTTCTACAGGAATGCTTGTCGGGGTTTTTTCCGGTTTTTTGAGCGATTCTTTTTCGGGCGGGGCTGTTGGCAGCATGGCGGCTTCTTCCGCCGTGTGCGTTTTGTTGATTGTGATTACAAGAAACCATTTGTATAAGGAGCATTTGACGACGAAATTTGCCGTGATATGGATATCTTCCTATGTTTTCGCGTATATTTCCACGAATATTACAAATATTGTCCAGGGTATTTCACGGATGCCTATTATAAACATGGAATTTATTGCCTTTTCTTTTGTAAATCTCGCGTTTTCCTGTATTCTCATTCCTCTGCTTGATATGTTTTTTAAAGAGGAGGTGGACAAGGGATGAATACGAGATTAAGAATACTTTTGTTTTTGGGAATTATTTTCCTGGCAGTGATTGTAATTAAATTATTTATGATACAGATTATAGATTATGTTAAATACAAAGAATATTCCCTGAATAACAGGATAAGGCTGGTAAACATAACTCCGCAGAGGGGCAATATCTACGATCGCGATAAAAGACTGCTCGCGGACAGCCGCCCTTCATATAATGTAACACTTATTGAGGAAGATATTAAGGATAAGGAGAAAACAATACTTTTCCTGGAAGAAATACTGGATATCGGCCGTAAATATATTGAGAAAAAACTTGGTGAATACAGATATCAACCGTACACTCCGGTTGTAATTAAGCGTGACATTTCCCTGGAAACAGTTGCTTCTATTGAAGAAGATGATCTGGATTATCCTGGTGTTGTCGTCGAGCGTGTTCCTGTAAGGCATTATGTTTATGGCAGCGTCGGGAGTACTTTCCTCGGGTATGTTGGCAGAATTAGCGGCATTGAATATAAAAGCAGAAAGGATAAGGGTTATTCCGTTGAGGATGTGATAGGCAGGACAGGTATAGAAAAGGAGTACGAAGCTTTCCTTCGCGGCAGGCCGGGTGGAATGCAGGTGCAGGTGGATAGCCTGGGTTACCGTGATAAAGTCTTAAAAACCCAGCCTTCTGTAAGGGGATATGATATTTATACGACTGTGGATAGCGATTTACAGAGAGATGTTGAAAAAACATTTAAAGACATAGCCGCCGGTGTGGTTATTGTTATGAACCCCCGGAATGGCAACATTCTGGCTATGGCTTCAAAGCCGTCGTTTAACCCTAATGTTTTTTCAGGTTCCGCGGCAGGTGAAGAGATAAGCAGGCTTATTAATAATAAATCATCGCCTCTGTTAAACAGGGCGGTTCGGGGATTTTATCCTCCGGGCTCAATTTTTAAACTTGTAGTTATGCTGGCGTTCCTTGAAAGGAATGGTTTTTCAGTTAGCGCGGCTTACACCTGTAATGGTGAGTTTCCTTATGGAGATACCGTTTTCAATTGCTGGAACAAAGAAGGCCATGGGCAGGTTTCTCTTTTGAATGCTGTTAAATATTCCTGCAATGTATATTTTTTTAACGAGGGCCTTAAGTGCGGGGTAGATAGTATAATTAACAAAGCGAAGTCCTTTGGTTTCGGAGAAAAGACGGGTATAGATATCAGCGGGGAACTTTCCCCGGAGCTTCCGTCGAGGAATTGGAAAAAAAGAAAGTTCGGGCAATCCTGGTATGAGGGAGATACTGTTAATTTATCAATTGGCCAGGGTTATATGCTTGTTACCCCCATCCAGACAGCCGTATTTTTAAGCGCTATCGCGAACGGTGGAAAAATTTACAGGCCAAGGACAGTACAGTATGTTGC
>JAGLRQ010000030.1 GCA_023136205.1 Candidatus Auribacterota bacterium | reverse complement strand
TCCCTGGAAATTGGGAACCAATTTCAGGGACTTAACCCCTGAAATTCTATGAATCTCCAGGGGCCGGGGGTTTTATGGATTCCTCGGGGTAGGCAGAGGCAGGCAATAAAAATAGTTGTGTTAATATGTAGTTGGGGTTTGGGGATATTATGGCCAAAAAACAGGATAATGTTAAATATACTCTTCCCAGGGAAGTCCATACAAAGCTGATTGACGGTTATAACAGTCTCAAAGCGGAAATAGTGAGAAGCTATGACCAGTCTAAAATATATGCCAGGGAACTGAATGATGCTCTTAAAGCCATGAAAATTGGTGATCAGCAGTTGAAGCAAGCCAGTTCAATGATGGGAAGAGTTAGACAGCAGAGTTTGATTTATGCCAAGGAACTCCAGTTAGCCCACCAGCAAATCGAAAGAAGTTCATTGAATACCCTTGGAGTTCTTGCCGAAGCTCTCGACGCGAGAGACCATTATACAAGCGGCCATTCCAGCAGAGTAACAGAGTCTTCCGTTCAGATAGCAAAAACTATGAATTTATCCCATAAAGAAGTGGAGATTATTCGTCAGGCAGGGTTACTGCACGATATCGGAAAGATTGGTATCAGGGACGGTGTTCTGTTAAAGCCGGGCAAATTAACGGAGGAAGAATACGATCTTATTAAACAGCATCCTATTAAAGGATACAAAATGCTTAAAGGCCTTTCATTTCTGGAAAATGCCCTTGATTGCATTCTCTATCATCATGAACAGTATAACGGGTCGGGTTTTCCTGAGGGGCTTAGAGCTGAAAATATCCCTATTGGCGCGAGGATTATACACGTTGCCGATACCGTTGACGCTATGACTACTGAACGCCCTTACAGAAAAGCTCTCGGATTGGATATGGCAATAGCAGAGTTAAAAAAGTTCAGGGGAATTCTTTTTGATTCCGCCGTTGTTAACGCGTTTCTTATTAATTGTAAAGCATCGTAATAAAAATAGAAAAAGACACCAGTTGCCAGGTCACCGGTCACCAGTTTTAATCCGCCTTCGCGAAAATCCCCGTACGTAAGTGCGGAGGTGAATAGCGAATTCCGCTACGGCGGACTTTCGCTTTAGTGAAAGCAGATGAGAGAACCCACGGACGTAAGTCCGTGGAGCTTCAGATTCCATTCTTCTTACTGTCATGCTGAACTTGTTTCAGCATCTTTTCCTCAATATCTCGGTAGTTAAATTTTTCTTTTCATATTTGGTTTTTGATTTCTGTGAAAATCTGTTAACATAATAAAATCATTTCTATTCTATTTTTTGTTGGGGTCTTTTTATGAATAATTTCCGTGTATTTAAACATGGGGAAACATTAACTCTTCTGGTTGTCTTACTGCTTGTTGTTATTGGGGTAGTGTTTATTTACAGTGCGTCATACCATCCTGAGAAACCTGATCCCGGATTCTGGAGCCGGCAGATTATATGGGCTTCCATAGGCATATTTCTTTGTCTGGTTGTCTGGAGTATTGATTACAGGCATTTTGTTACCGGCGCCTATTTTATCTTTGGAATAAATATTTTACTCCTCATTTGTGTTTTTATTTTCGGATCAAAAACATCGGGAGCCCAGCGCTGGCTAAAACTTGGCTTTTTAAAGATTCAGCCGTCCGAGTTTTTTAAGATAAGCATGGTCCTTTTTCTTGCTAAATACTATTCAGGGCTTCCTCATTATAAAAAGGGGTATTTCAATTATATCATTGTTCCTTTCCTTTTTATTGGGCCCGCGATCCTTCTTATAATGAAACAGCCTGACCTTGGAACCGCGCTTGTTCTGGTCCCTTTGGCTTTTACAATGGCGTATGTGGCAGGGGCAAATCCCGCTCATATTTTCTATACTGTTCTTACCGGTGCCGCGTGTGTAATCCCCGGGTATTTTTTCCTAAAGCCCTATCAGCAGGATAGAATTAAGGTATTTTTGAACCCTGAGTTTGACCCCATGGGTGTGGGCTACCAGGCAATTCAGTCAAAGATTGCTGTCGGTTCCGGAGGTATAATCGGAAAAGGGTGGCTTAAAGGAACGCAGACACAGCTTAATTTTTTGCCTGAGAGGCATACCGATTTTATATATTCAGTGATAGGCGAGGAGTGGGGATTTATTGGAGCGGTTCTTGTTATAAGCCTCTTTTTATTGGTTATTTATTCCGCCTGCAGAATAGCGGCTGAGTCAAGAGACGAAGTAGGGCGGCTTATAGCCTCAGGATTAGCCGCTCTGTTTCTTATCCACGTGTTTATCAACGCCGGGATGGCTGTAGGCATTATGCCTATAACCGGATTACCGATGCCTTTTTTGAGTTATGGGGGGTCTTCATTGCTCGCTATGCTGGTATCCATCGGTTTATTGCAATCAATTTATTCAAGAAGGTTTATGTTTTAGTAAGATTATGTTACAATTAGTTAACAATGTTTCAGAAAGGTAACGCGTGTTGTCTATGATGAAATGGTTTTCAGGTCAATTAACCATTGGTATGGTTTTTGCTTATATTTAAGGTGGAGGTAGGCGTGAGAGAATTTAGGGGTTTTAGTTTAATAGAACTGCTTGCTGTAATTGGGATTATTGTTATATTGGCAGGCATAATAATTCCGATTGCTTATCGAGCCGAAAAAAGGGGGCTTATACATAAAGCAAGGGCGGACATTAAAAAGATTGAGCTTGCGGTTGAAATGTACAAAACTGACATGGGCTATGAGCCGGTTACAAATGATATGGATCGGGTAATTACCTGGCTTACAGGTGTAAATCTAAATGGCTCTTTGTTAACCGTGACTTATGGTGTAGTATATAACGTCAGGGACGGCGAGCTTATGTGGCGTGGGCCCTATGTGGATGTTTACGCGATTGACAGAGATACTTCAGGCCGTATCATAGATCCGTGGGGGGTGCCTTATAGCTTTAACGCGTTAAATCCTGCTCACAACACTGCCACCTATGATATTTATTCTGTCGGGCCTGACAGGGATGGAAGCACTACCGCGGATAACATTACAAATTGGGGAAGAGGCCAGTAAAATGAAAAAAGAAGGCTTTACAATTTTAGAGATGATGGCTGTTATCGCGATTATCGCGATTCTTGCCGGTATTTTGATTCCTGCTGTTACAACCGTGAGAAAGAACGCGAACAAAGTTAAGGCTAAGGCGTTGATATCCCATCTTGTAACGGCAATTGAATCTTATAAAAGTGATGCCGGCTTTTATCCCGCTGATTATATTACTGTAGACCTTGCTTCGGAGGCTTTATACATATATCTTACAAACCGGTTTTATGATTCTGTTGCTAATGAATACTACGGCCCGTATATTGAGCCGAAAACGGATTGGGTTGGTAACAGCGATGGTGATGGGGACAGTGAATTTGTGGACCCCTGGGGCAATCCATATGAATATGAGGCTGATACGGATGCTCTTGTTTCTACACGGCCGCCTTTTCACAATGTATACACTTTTGATATTTATTCACTCGGGCCTGATGGAGTTACAGGAGCGGGTTTCGCGGCGGGAAATCAGCCGGATGACATAAATAACTGGAAATAAAAGAGGTTAATCAGATATGAAAGACAAGAAACAGAATTTTAGGGGATTTACCATAATCGAGATGATAGCCGTGATGGCGATAATCGCGATATTGATGGGAATTATTCTGCCGATTATGGGAGTCGCGAAGAAAAAGGCGTTAGCTGCTAAAGCTAAAATAATGATTGAGAGTATTGGCGCGGCAATAAAAATGTATGAGATGGATTTCGGAGATTTGCCTCCTGATGCTGACGTTACCGGTGATAACCACCCAACTGAACCATTATACAGTTATTTAACTACTCCATGGACGACGGCTAACGCTAGTATATACGCTGGGCCTTATATAGAATTTAAGGGAGATGTTTCAAAGGGTATCGGGGTGGCAGATTCTGAACCTGACGGGAAATACGAAATAGTTGATCCATGGGGCAACGAGTACCATTACGAGTCTGACGATGACAATGGCGCGGGTGGAGATGCCCCTTATCGCAACATTTATTCTTTTGATATTTATTCTGCTGGGCCTGACGAGGATTTAAGTACCGCCGCGGATAACATTACGAATTGGGAGTAGGGGAAAACAGCAAAAAACGGGAAGAGTAAAATGAGACGTATCCTAAATTTAAAGATAAAGGGTTTTACACTGCTGGAAGTGCTTATGGTTATAGGCATAATGGTTGTCATTATGTCTGTTACTCTTCCGTTGATAGGTATGTTTGGTAAAAACATAGAACTTAAGGGTTCTATTACACAGCTAGCTTCTTTGATGAGGCTGGCAAGAAACCTGGCCATAACAAGAAATGTTGTTTATCAAGTGAGGACAAATCTTGATTCACAATATGTTGGAATCTATGATGATCAAACACCTCCGAATCTTTTTGACAAAATCTGGTATGTCCCAAGCTCGCTTCAGCTTGCTGTGGGTTCCGGAACTCCTCCGCCGGCTTATGACACTACCGGAACAAAATATGTGGAATTTAAACCAATAGGGACAGCAGATGTGCCGGCCGGACATTGGAGACTTAATAAGAAGAAAAACAGCAGCGAATTTATATGTGTAACCGTAACTTCCAATTTAGGAAGAACAAGAGTTCTTGATTTTGGGGAATATTAAAATGAAAAACATTTTTAAAAGAAAAAAGAAACCGGAAGGTTTTACACTGGTTGAGGTTGTTGCTTCTCTCCTCATTCTCTCTATAGGGGTGTTAGGCATAATGTCTCTTTTTCCCGTTGGAATAAGAGCGGTAACCAATGCTAATGATACGGCTAGCGCAACAATGCTTGCACAGCTTAAAATCAGCCAGCTATTATATGGACGTCCTGACAGTTTATTGGGAAGCGGCGGCAGCCCGGGCCCCCTTATTTGCTGGGATGGTAATTCTTTCAACTATATAGTGTGGGACAGCGCGGGCTGGACGTATGACAGTTCCTCCGGGCCGTATCCATTCAAGGACAACGCAAAATTTTTCTGGGCGGCTTGCAGACGAGACGCGCATGACAGTTTTGACATGTCATATTATGATGCTATAGATGACCTTTACAGGATTGACTTATTTGTTTTCAGAAAGGAAAGGCTGCCTTCGGCATTTTCACTAACAATGCCGGCATTTACCAAGTTTTCGTTTCTTGTTAAGTTGCCGTAAGTCTGATTAAGAGGGAATATGAACTTAAGAAAACTTATAGTATTGAAATTTACAACTGATAAGGTTGGCCCGCGGGCTAAATCTTTAAGAGGGGTTACTCTGATTGAGACTCTAACTGCCATGGCTGTTCTCACGATAGTGGTAGCGGCTATGACCTCTCTTTTCTCAAACGCGAACAGGATATGGAATGACTCAATGAAAAATGTTGAAACATTTGAGGATGCCATGTTTGCTATGGACCTTATGAGAAAAGATTTTACGGAAATGATATATGACCCCTATGATGCGGTGTATCATGCCAACAGAATATATGATGTTGACGGCCTTAATAATGGAACATTGGCTTATCCACTTTCACAAATTGCTTTTAATAAGGTTACTGCTGAGGGGCTTTACCAGGTGGGTTACAGGATTGATACTGAGGGCACTGCGGATTTTTCGGATGATAAACTTCGAAGGCTTTGTAAGGCCGACACGTTTGTGGATCCCCAAATTTCGGCAAACTGGAACACGGCGCAGGATGCGGCATATGCCGTTAAGGCGATGATGCTGTATTTTTATGATGAAAGGGACAGTACCTGGAGCACTACCTGGAGCAGTTATACTGACGGGGGTATGCCTACGGCCATAAGGGTTGAAATGCATTGCCTCAGCGACGCGGACGCGAAGAAGGCAAACAGTGATAATGCTTTGATGATGGAATTGAGCAAAAAATTTGTTTCTGAAATATATCTTAGAAATACCAGGGGAGATTGAAAGTAAATCATGAGAACATCCAAACAAAAATTTTATAAATCAAAAGAGGGAATGGCGCTTATAGTTACGCTTCTTATCCTCATGGTCCTCTCTGTTATGGCAGTAACATTTTCCACCACTATGTCTATTGAGGCGAAACTCGCCAACAACTACCGCTATGAACTTGAGACAGAACTCCTAACCCGTTCCGCACTTGAATACGCGGCAGAAATTTTAAGATACGATTTGCTTGAGGATATGGCGGCAGCAAACAACCTTTTTGATGATTTTTCCGAATGCTGGTGGACTGGATTTGATGGTACCGATGTAGATTTGAACGATGATGGGAATTCTGACTCAAAGTGGATCTATATGGATTCGCCCTGGGGAAATAGAGAGGGGCTTCTCGGCAGATTCGCGATATATATTAATGATGAGGCCTCAAAGATAAACCTGAATGTTGCGGGTTATAATCTTAACGCGGCTCGTCAGGGCTGGTCAACTTATGAAGTTGACATGACCGAAATTTGGGGGATAGGGTCTGCAATTTCCCGGAGAATCAATGAATTCAGATTTGGTACAGGAAATCTGCCCGGGCTTTCGGCAACTGATGATAATTATAGTAATGATATTTTAATGAATGATTTTATGGATAATGATGGAGACAACAGTATAGATGAGGCAAATGAGGGCATTGATGAACCCGGTGAATATATTTTTGAGTCACCTCAGGACAATGACACAAGGTGGACAACCATGGAGCAGATTGCACAGTGTGTATCAGGTGTTGGACAGGATGATATAGATGATTGGAGAAACTATGCCACATTGTGGTCATGGGATCATGATATATCAAATTACCGCGATCCCGGAAGCGGCAACTGGTGGAGGGAAAACTGGCTGCCCAAAACAAATTTAAATCACTTAACTTCCTGGCATGATATGTACAGGCCGTTTATGAATCCTGAGGAAACCAGTGACTCATCCGCCACATCAACCATCTCCAACTGGCAGCAGAAGTTCGTAAACGCGGTAGATTATTTTGATACTGATTGTATTCCTACCGAGGTTGTGTTGGGGGGGATTAAATATTTCGGTTGTGAAGGCCTGGTGATTAATGAAGTATTTACAAACCCCCATCAGATGATTAAATTTGGAGAATTCGGTGAAAATCCGGCTTTATGGGATGTTAAATATTCTCCCGCAGCTGGTGTGAACGGTTGGCTTGGTGATTCTTCTTTTGGTTTTGTAACTGATAACGGTAAATTGGCTTTTCATGAACATGAGCGGGACTCTACAGGCGTACTAAGGGACTGGTCGTTTAATCCTGATATCAGGCGTCCCGGTTATTACGAGGTTAAGGTTAAATATAAAGGCTGGTATGATGAGAGCGGTACTCCGGGGGATGATACCGATGATAAAATAGGCAAATTTACTCTTCTGCTTACTAATTCAGCTGGAACTAAATCAGAAATTCTGGAAGTACCTGCAGGTCCATTTGGTGATGAAGATGCGAACAACGATCAATTTCAATGGTGGAATAGTCCATCCGCTGTAAGCAATCCCGGGGTCTGGTGGTTTGACGGAGGGGGAAATGATATAATTACATTCAGGTATGTTACGGATCCGCTTTCAAACGGAATTCGTATAGAGAACATGGAGCTTGACCAACGGGGCCATACAAACTATGTTGAGGTCTGGAATTGTTCAAAACAGGATATTCCGGTAAATGGGCTTAAGCTTATGGTAAAGTGGTGGGATGGCGCTGGTTACCAGTCAAAAGATCAGGACCTTGATCATGCGACGACCATGATGGGTCCGGGTGGAGTTATTGCTTCAAATGAACATGTTGTTTTTGCCGCGAGAAGAAATCCTATTGGCGGGACATGGGCCGCTGGATTTAATTTTGTATCTTTTGTTACCTGCCATGGAAATGGTGATATAACATGGGGCAACGATGCGGAAGAACAATACGATGTTTTTCAAATGGAGGATCCGGGGGACAATACGGAATGGCATCGTAACCATTTGCGTGGAGAGGTGTGGATTCAGGAGGAATCGTCACCTAACATAACGTTAGCAAGTTGTTTTTATGATTTGCAGGATTCCGATGAGATTGTGACTGATGGTGATGATAGGCTGGAAGACGACAATCCGCATCCTGAATACTCTGCTAATTGCGCGCAGGAATGCAAATCTCCTTTTGCTCCAAGAGAGCAGGAGCATTTTGGTTCGTTTGACTGGATTCATCGGTGGAAAGAAAGATATGGATTTACCGCCGCGGCAGGAATTTTTGCTTCGCCGGGAAAAGCGAATAATGACACAAGTTTTACCAACACTGAACCCTATAAAACAATAAACAATTACGCTGTTCTGGATGAACCCGCGGTGAGCGCGGGGATGCTGAGGAATATGTATCTCGCTGAGACAACTTATAACAGTACGTTTTCTGACTTGGATCTTAAGAACATTGCCCACAGGTTTACAAACAATTGCATTGTGATTGCCGCGGAGCAGTGTTCCTCCCATACAGGGGCAAACTGGGCCTGGGACGCGGCCGCCGACCCTAACGGAAACGGTTGTTTTAAAAGCGGTACTAATGGAAGGACAAACTGGGCAGGTGGACATGATACCTTTACCTATACCAACGGTGTAAAAGGCGTTTACGTTCCCGACGGTTATTACGATTTAGTTCTTTATGGAAAATATAAGAACGATGATGATAAAGTTGAAGATCCCAACTATGATGAAGTGAACAGCTTCAGGATGGATTTTTATGATTATGACCCGGCAACAGATACATACGCGGATTCCGGGTCTTCTAATACAATATATTATATTCTGCCCAATCACAGCGCGTGGAAAACTACATGGGATGGAGCGACTTCTTATCCATATCGTTTTGATAGGTTTGAAGAAGCTCCTTACTGTATTAATGGAGGGTCATTCCAATTTAAACTTGCCGCCTGGTGGAGAAATGCATTTGGCGGCGCTCCCGGTGTTCCCGACAATGAAAATTATTTTGATTACCTTGTTCTTATACCTAGAGCAGTTAATAATTCTGTGCCCGCGGGAAATACCATGCCTTTAACCGGCAGGGTGCCGGGGAGAATAAATATCAATACCGCGTCGGGGGTTGCCCTTCAGGCACTGCCGGGAATTAATGCCGCGGAAGCGACCCAAATAATAGGTAATACCCCATATCAGAAAATAGGTGATGTTATTGATGGAACTGTTATTACACCGGAGATATTTGAAAAAATTGCCAATCTCATTACTGTAAGAAGCGATATCTTTGAAGTAATTATCCAGGCGGAAAGAATAATTGATAAAAATAAAGATTCCAATTTTGACCCGGGAGATAAAATTGTGGCAAGAAAAAGAATGCGCGCCATAGTTGACAGAAGTACCACTCCCGTAACTGTAATATTGATGAAAGAGGAAGAGATTTAATCGCTGTAAGAGAAGATTATTTAATAGACATTGTTTTTTTTACGCTTTTTCTTTACTAGATACGAGATACCAGATAGTGCGGAGCGTAGCGTAGCCTCCCCGGAGGGGACTAAATACTACATACGGTGTTATAGCCATGAACAATAAGCTAAAAACCAGGAGTTATTTCAATCTTGCGGGGAAAAGTCATGCATACACCCTCATGGAACTTCTTCTCGTAATTGCTATCATTTCTACGCTTAGCGGCCTTATTGTTACAGTTGTAATAAAGGTTCGGGAAAGCGGGCGGAGAGTTTCCTGCGCGAACAATCTCAGGCAGTTTGGTGTCGCTTTTAAAATTTACTGTCAGGATTGGGGTTCCTTTCCTATTGTTAACAATGGGCATAGGCTCTTTTATACCCTTGGCTACATTGAAAATGAGGAATCTTACCTTTGCCCTGCTGATTCTTTCAGGACGAAAGGTGACCCAACTGGAGTTGACCACGACAGCTATTATTCAAGATTAAATCCTGCTTTTGCTGGTATGGATGCCGGTGAGAAAACAGTAATGGCAGTATATTATCCGTCTCCGCCCGCGCCCACAGCCGGAGATGATACCATTGCGAATGCTCCTTTCTCTCCTCTCCATGATATTGATTCAAAAAGGGTTCTAATGTATGATAACCCTAAAGCAGGTGAGGCTGAAATGCACGGTGACGGTAAAAATTATTTATTTGTTGATGGAACAGTAACATTCTGGCCCTTTGTTAAAGGGTGGCCTGACCATGACAAATTGAGATAACCCGGGGCTGATGGTAATTTTATGAAAAATAAATATGGCTATACACTCATAGAAATCCTGGTTGTTGTTGCCATAGCTTTTATTTTGATAGCTGTTATCATACCTGCCGTTAATTCTGTTCAGAAGAGGGGTTTGCAGGCGGCCTGTATGTCTAATATGAAGCAGATTGGCTTTGCCCTGGACTTATATGTGATGGATTATGACTATTATTATCCAAAAATTTTTGCTAACACCGAGGGAGGTTCAAGTTATAAATGGGATGTTTTTCTTGCAAGAAACGGTTATGTCACAGGAGTTAACAAAAATATAACCGCGGGCAATGCACCGGGAAACCTTTTTATATGCCCGTTGCATTTGAAAATGGCTAAAAGAGAGGGCAAGAGTATTATAAGAAGCTACGGTATGAATGCTCATATAAGAAAACTTGGAGGTACTGGATCGGAAAGCGTGGCAAACGATATCAATGTGAAAAAAAACTGGTGCCAGTTTCCGTATTCGGAAGCTTTGCTTGTTGCTGAATCACAGGGAGCAACGATAGACAGTAATGAAGAAACGGTTTATTTTGCTGCTTTTGTAGCATGGACAAGACATGGAGAGAGAGCCAACTATTTGTTCGCCGACAGCCATGTTGAATATTTAACCGAATCCGAAATAAAAGCAGAGAGCAACAATTTTGAGTGGAAATAGTGTGGGAATCTAAAAACTTGCATGTTTTTTAATAGGGGCTCATTTTTCTAACTTATGTAAATGCAATCAGTTATGAGAAACAATTATATTTTCTCGCTTGACAGGTTAAATTTAGTGAGGTATTTTAAAACCTAAAAATAAGAAGTTTATCTGACAATCTATTTATCATAAGCTGACCTTAATTAATAATTAAAAGGATGTTGTATGTTGAATAGCGGACTAATAAAGAGTTTAATTTTTAGCATAATATTTCAACTCTTTGTTTCTCACTCCGTTGCCTCAGCCCCCTCCCTAACTATTATCTCCCCCCAAGATGGAACTTTTGTTAGTCAAACAGTTCTAATAGGCACCCAACTTACTACAATTCCAAAGGTAAAATTTGTTAAGTTCTATATAGATAATACGTTAGTAGGTGAATCAACCACTTCACCTTACCAATATATCTGGGATACGACTACATATGCGGATGGACAGCACCAAATCTATGCCTCAATATCGCAAGTTCCAAAACACCTGGGCCCATTTAACAACGAAAACCATCCTGTCTTAGACTCATCCAAAATTACAGTTACCATTGATAATACACCTCCCACAACCCCAACTGTTACAGATGATGGTATTTATACTACTTCTTTAGCTGAGTTACATGCTACGTGGACAGAATCAACTGATTCAGAGTCTGGTGTTTACGGATATCAATATTCTATTGGCACAAGTATTGGCATAACAGATATTGTAGATTGGACTTCGTCTGGTACAAATGCAGGAATTACTTATACAGACTTAACTCTCAGTCAAGGTCAGCCCTACTATTTCAATGTGAAAGCTATAAATGGATCTGGACTGGAAAGCGGTGAAGGACATACCGATGGCATTATTGCCAACGATGAAACTACTCTTTTAATCAATATCACTTCTCCCGAAGACAATGCTTTATTTAATGTTTCACCTATAATTGTCGAGGGCACAGTTAGTCATAATAGCGCTGAAGTTAAAGTTAATGGTTTATCTATTAATGTTGTAGATAATACATTTGGCATTCCGGTAGTTATAACGGAAGGTCTTAATTTTGTAACTGCTAAAGCTGTTTTGGGAGAACAAACCACTCAGGAACGTATAAATGTATGTTTGGACTTAACTCCACCCAAAGTCTCAGTTATTACTCCGGATGAAAATGCTACTACCGGAAGCAATATAATATATGGGCAGGTTTCAGAGGACACATTTTCTGTTATGGTCAATGATGTTCAAGCTGAGTTGGTGGGTGACTGTTTTATAGTGCTGGCTTTTTTAGAAGAGGGAATGAATACGATAACGGTCGAAGCTCAAGATCAGGCTGGCAATATTATCCAAAAGACCCATACATTTGCTCTTGATACCACTACACCTAAAGTAATCATAACCAACCCGGCTCATAACGCAACGATCAATCTCTCGCCCATTACAGTTACAGGTGCAGTTACCTCTGATATTAGCTATATCTTTGTTGAGACTTCCACAGGCATAATAGAAGATACCAATTTCACCGCTAATTACATCAGACTAAACTCAACCAAATCCGTCATCACTGCCACAGGCTACGATGAAGCGAGCCAAAAACATCAAGACGCTATAATTATCAATACCCCTGATCTGAAACACTATGAACTAACCAACGTCTTTGGAAATATACAAGAATATGAAGAAGCCATACCGGAAGCCGGCTCAGACTGGAACCTGACAACAAAACTATACATCAGCGATACCCCTGCTGTCAGCGAGGAAGTAGAATTTAGCATAACTCAAGGCAGTGGCGTTCTCTCATCTCAATATGTCTGGACAGATATAGATGGCCTTGCTGCCGTTACCTTAGCTACAGACCAAGACTCATCCATAACCAATAAAGCGGAAGCTAAGTCTTCTACTCATCCGGATGTTAAAATTACTTTCTCTGTAGATACAAAACCGGCCCAACCGGCTTTACTCACTAAAATTACCGATGAAACTCAAACACCAATACCAGGCGCAGTTATACCTTTAATCGTAAAACTAACAGATCAATACGAAAACCCCATTCCTGGTGAAGGGATAGAATTCTACATCATCCAGGGAACAGGCGTATTGTCTGACAACTCCGCTATTACTAACTCATATGGCGGGGCAAAAATAGACCTCACTTGCCCGGATACAGGAAGCACATTAATCCAGATAACCGGCTCATCGACTGCCGAACCTTCAGTAACAATAACCTTTAATATAACTACTTCAGAGCCTCTAATAATAACAATAGACGACATCATCAACAAAATAAACGCTAATAATGAGAAGATACAAGACGTTAAAGCCGACATTACCGTAACCTCAACCGCTCCTTTTTTGCCTGAAGAATCACAGCTTAAAATCTGGCAGAAAGGAGATAAGCAGAAAGTAGAAGAGATATCACCTGAGCCACAGGTAAAGATAAGGCCTCCAGTTGAAAATTCAATCGATTATGTAGAGATAGGTAGGGAAATAATCTCGCACGACCCCGCAACCAACATTTACACTATAAAGACCAAACGACAAGGCCAGACAGAGGAATATCCGTACCAAATTCTTTATATTGATTACAACAAAGGCGTTGAATTAAAGTCCGAATATTATACTAAAGATAGCGATCTTGAGATGATATTTACAACCGAAGCTCAAGATTTTATCCAACTTGGAGATGCATGGGTATTTCAGAAGTTAATAGAAATAGCCTATGAAGGACAAGATAAAAAAGAACTCTATCACACAGAAAATATTTACTCTAATATCCAGATTAACACAGGCATTCCTGATAGTGAGTTTGAATAAAATAGAGAAAATTTTATGATAACTAAAAAGAAAATTCTTCAACACGCCCTCTGGGGCGGAGTCTTTGGTTTGGTTAGTGGGGTTATTACAGGTTATGTAAGTGGTTTTGGTCCTGCAGTTTCATGGACTCTTCCTGCAAATATAGAGCAATATCTTCTTTTTTTACCCCCTGGTCTTTTTTTAGGTTTAGCTTTAGGCATAGCTGATAAATCTATGAGAAAAACCTTTTATGGTGTTTTGGGTGGTTTGGCAGGAGGTGTAATTTTTTATTTAATAACCCAAATATGTAAAGAATATGTTATAGGATCTGTAGTGGGACTGATTGCTTTTTTCGGTATACCATTTACCCCATTAGTCTATGTTATATTTATATGTTTTTCGTTTGGCATTATGAATAAATCCTTTCATAAAGCACTAAGAGCGTTGATAGGTGGGGTAATCGCCTTATTGATCATATCTCCTCTAACATTTTTGCTTTTGTTTGGATATGTTTTTACTTATACCTCAATGGGCGGAGCTCCTCAAATAGAGAAAGTTGTACCTATTCTACTTTTAGGATATATCCTTTTAGGTGTTGCTTTAGTATTAGGTATATATTTAGGAGATAAAAAAGGACAAAGGCATCTTGATGAAAATAGCTAAAGTATTATTTTTAATCTCAACCATTTTGATATTCAGCAGACCAATATTTGCTGAAGAACCAAAAGAATACAGCCCATATCCCATTATCTTTGTCCACGGATATAATGCCAAAGAGCCATCGAGTTGGGATGCTTGGAGTACTGCTAAGAGTAGTATCCAGATATATTTCAAAAGCGATGGTGAACATAAATATCCAAGTCTTGATGAAAGAGAGAAATATTTTCCGCTTGTTAACTATGGAATAAGAAAAACCGGTCCCATATCAAGAAATGGCAATATCCCTGATATAGCAAGACAAGTTTTATTACCAAAGGTTGAGTGGGCATTAGACAATTGTTTCCCAATTGATTATCCTGAATCAGAAAGAAAAGTTATCATTGTTGCTCACAGCATGGGTGGTTTGGTTACGCGTTCGTTTTTAACTCAATTTGATAGTTATCAAAATAAAATATACAGAGTAGTTTTTATAGATACTCCTCATTTAGGCAGTCCATACGCAAGCGCTGTTTGGATGATAGACAAAGAAGCAAAGGAGAAGTTACCTCCCCTTATAGATGAAAATGCTACCTTCTTTTCTAAGTCTGTCGGAGCATTAAAATTTCTTAGTCCTGTAGCAGGAAAAACAGCAGAAATTATTTTTAGCCATGTTTCTTGGAATTTGCAAGAAAGGCTGAACAGAGACAGAGCCTGTTTGTGGATAGTAGAAAATTTTATTGGAACAGATCCGGATGGCTATGCCATTGACAAGATGAGATTACCTTTTCATTCTGAATATCATGATATTATTACTGGTAGATATGGGTTGGGGTATAAATCGGTTCCTATTGATATAATTTATGATGGAGATGAAACTTTTTTAGGTACTGCCAATTTAGCAATTCCTTCTAATTTTAAAATAATTAGGGGAGATGGTTCTTTAACTTTTTTGGGTATCCCCCTTGTTAATACTGCCACTGGACTTTTATTCCGATATAGAGAGGGTTCTCCTTTAGGATTTTCTTTTGAACCTGATTATACCCTGGAAGATACAAAAACAACAGGTGACGATATAGTGTCTAAACTAAGTCAAGAAAAGCTAACTAAGGCCGCGGAACCCAGAACCGATTATAAAATCAACGTCTGGCATGGTGCAGCTACCGAAGCCTGGTGGACAATTCTCCAGGCAATTGAAGATAAACCGGAAATCGAGAATATTAAAGCCGTTGAGGTTGATGAGACGGATGAAGCAGGAGAAAAAGAATATTACATTAAGATTAAGGTCAAGGATTACCTCTTAGCCGATATAGAAATAGAAGAGATGACGTTGGATAATGAAGATGTTATCCCTGCAGATTTTTATGGTGCTGACTCAAAGGATAAACCCTACCATGCATTTGGCAAGGAATTTCTAAAAGAACGTGAAGATGAAGAAGCAGTGGTTACCGATGAATCAGGTAATACCCACCCTCTTAAACTTTTTCCCGGTGAATTCTATGTAAAAGTAACAATGAATCCAAATGAAGAACATACATTTTACATTAAGATTAAAAATCCAGCGGAAGAATTTGTCCAGGATGACAGCTTTACTGCGGAAGAAACAGCTATTGTACCTGAAACTATGATTTTTTATGCTATTTGTGCCATCGGGGATCCTAGTTATCCTGGCAGTGGTAGATTACAACATTGTGATAATGATTATGATATTAATGTTCCTTGGACAGTAGCCAGAGAAGCAGCAACGGCAACCTTTACAAATTACACAATAAGGATAGGTGCTAGCCAACAGACATCTTCGTCTCCTGGAACTATTTATTATCAGAGCTGTATTAATCGGGCAAATTTAAACTTTGATACCTCTGCGTTACCTGACACTGCGGATATTACAGGAGTTACACTTAATCTTTATGGGAGATTTTTATATGGTTCAGTTTCTATCGGTATAACCCAATCCTCACAAACCGACCCTGAATATTTAGTTGCAGCTGATTACAATAATATAACATTAAATAGTCCCCCCGAAGGGGCTACAAGGAAAGCAGCGGTTCTTGGAGATATGACAATAACGTTAAATTCTACTGGTCGAGGGTGGATAAGTAAAACCGGATGGACAAAGATTTGTCTTAGATGTTCACATGATATTGATAATTCTCCTCCTGGTTATGATAACTCCAATAGGATAACATTTAGAACCAGTACTATTTACTATACACTTCGACCTTTCTTAACCATAACATATACCGAAGAAGAAGAGGAGTAGGAAGAGGGCGAAAAGAATTATAAAAAGAATTATATATGTTTAGTTATAGTTATATAGGGACAGACACCTATTTAATTGACATAGATATTAAAATTTTCTAAAATGTATTCATGCCCAGAATAGCCCGAGTAGTAGCCTTAGATTATCCACATCACGTAACACAACGTGGGAATTATCGGCAAGAAATATTTGTTGATGATACTGACAGAGAGAAATATCTTTCCTTGCTGAAAACAGAAAGCAAACGATATGGGTTAAAGGTCTTATCTTATTGCCTAATGTCAAACCATGTACATTTTATAGTTGTGCCGGAATGTGAAGATTCAATGGGGAATGTTTTTAAATATGTAAATATGAAGTATTCACAGTATTATAATAATAAAATGGGAGTATGCGGTCATTTATTTCAGGGCCGGTTTTATTCGTGTGTAATGGATGAAGTATATTCGATGGTATGTGCGCGTTATATCGAAAGGAATCCTGTACGGGCAAGAATTGTTAAAGATCCGTGGGATTGGAAATGGTCAAGCGCGCGAGTACATTGTGAGTTGGAAGAGGAAGATTCTATGGGGGTCAATCAATTATTTCAATATGTTGGGTTGAATCAAGGGGAGTGGCGGAATTCCATTGCCGAACCTGATAGTGTAAAGGATATTACACGAATCCAGGAGCAGACACGAAAGGGTAGGCCGCTGGCAGAAATAAGTTTTGTTCAAAAGCTTGAGAAGAAGCTCAACCGGCCATTGATATTGAAACCGCGTGGAAGGCCGAAAGAAAAAGAAAATAAATAGGTGTCTGTCCCTATATATGCTATATGCTATATATGATATATAGTACTATATAGATATTATTATGATAGTTATTGACAGATAAAAAGTTTTTTTGTAGCATTATGCGGTTTTCCCATTGATGTTTTTATAATTTGGCGCATAGGTATGAATAATATTGTTGAAAAAGAAAATTCGGAATATCCTCAGCTTCTTAAGCAAATTCCTGACCCGCCAAAAAAGCTTTACTTTAAAGGAACCTGGGATAGCTCTCTTTTTGAAAGATGCCTTGCGGTTGCCGG
>JAGLRQ010000003.1 GCA_023136205.1 Candidatus Auribacterota bacterium | reverse complement strand
GATGTTACAAATTATGTTCTTGTAAACATGGGACAGCCTCTCCATGCTTTTGACCTTAACCTTCTGGAAGGGAAACAGATTGTTGTAAGGACGGCAAAAAAAGGAGAGAAAATTGTTTCGATTGATGGCCTTGAAAGGAAATTAAGCGGAGACATGCTGGTGATTGCCGACAAACAAAGACCTGTTGCAGTCGCGGGTGTTATGGGTGGCAAGAATACCGAGATAGGCGAAGGAACATTAAATGTTTTGCTTGAAAGCGCGTATTTTAACCCGGGAAGCATAAGAAGAACTTCAAAGAAGCTTAATCTTTCTTCAGAATCCTCTCACAGGTTTGAAAGGGGTGCCGACAGAGCAATGGTTGTGAAAGCTCTTGATAAAGCCGCTCAAATAATTGCTGAATTAGCGGAGGGTAAAGTTTTAAAGGGTATTCTTTCCGAGGGTGAAGAGTCTGGGGAGAAAAGAGTTCTTAAATGTAAGATTCAAAAAGCTAATGACCTTCTGGGCACCAACCTTTCCATCAGCGAGATTTCGGATATTTTTAAAAGGCTTGACTTGAAAGTTTTAAAGGAGGGAAAGGAACATATTGAAGTTGACATTCCTTCTTTTAGGGTTGACCTTTTTCACGAAGCGGATCTTATCGAAGAGATAGCAAGAATTTACGGCTATGAGTCGATAGAAGAATTAATGCCGAAATCCAGGCTTGTGGATGAAGGCAGTTATAATAAAACAGATTTGCTTAAGAGAATAACTTCTGTAGTAAGATCCGGCGGGTGTTCTGAAATCATGTCGTTTAGCTTCATAGGAAAAAATGAATTGAATGATGCGGGTTTTGAAGAGAAAAAAGCTGTAAAAATTCAAAATCCTCAGAGTGAAGAACTGGCTTATATGAGAACCACTCTTTTCCCGGGAATGGTGAAAGCCTTGAGCTACAACATTAAGAGAGGAAGTAAAGATGCGGGGTTTTATGAACTTGGAAGAATATTTTTGAATGCCAGGGATCCTGATGCCGGTTTTCGCGAGATTTTAACACTTGGAATTATAATAACAGGTTTCAGATATGAAAGTAAGTGGATTGAAGGAACAGCAAACGTGGATTTTTTCGATTTAAAAGGCATGGTTGAAAATGTTCTTCAATCGATTGGCATTAATGAGTGTTCTTTTGTTTCCTGCGATTCCGGGACTTTTAACCGTGATAAATCAGCTTACATAAAAATCGGCAGCCAGATTATCGGGTCTTTAGGCGAATTAAGTTCAGGCCTGTGCAGGAAGTATGAAATAGAACAAAAAGTTTATTATTGTGAAGTTGATGTTGATGAACTTATTAAAAAAGGCAGCTTTGTAAAAAAATATGTTCCTGTGCCGAAATATCCATCGGTAAAAAGGGATGTAGCATTGATTCTTGATGAGGGGATTACATATAACGAAGTTCTTGAAATTGCTCGTAAGAATAGGGCGGATGTTGTAGAATCAATTGAACTTTTTGATTTGTACCGCGGAAAACCAATACCTAAGAACAAAAAAAGCGTGGGTATTTCTATCACTTACAGATCAAGAATTTCAACACTGACAGATAAGGAGGTAGATGAGTTACACAAAAAACTAATCAACGGGTGGACATCCAGCTTGAAATGCGGCATCAGGGATTATTAATATCTCTGGCGGGGGTGTTGCCTTGAGTTTCCACTGATAATTGGAGAGAGTAATTTGAGCAGCGAACCAGTAAAAGTTAAAATTTACGGGGCGGAGTATCCCGTTGTAGGGGATATTGACGAAGATCACATTGTTAAGGTAGCTTCGGTTGTAGATAAAAAAATGACCGAACTTGCCAAGGAAAGTCCTGGAATACCTGTAGCTAAACTGGCTATTTTAGCCTGTTTAAATTTTGTTGATACGCTTATGAAAAACGACAAGAAATTTAAAGAGGCGGAAGAAAAGGTAAACAGGATAATTACCATTGTTGATTCAGAAATTCAGAAATGATTTCTTGAAAAACTTCTTAGCTTGTGATAGAATAAAGATAGAAGAGAGAATAAAAAAGCCCTGCGTTGTTCGAGCTGTAGCATATTACTCTTTGAGCCAACAGTTTTTTTATTGGGAACTCGGGCTTCAAGTCTGGAATGTAGCATAACAGGAAAGCTTGAGAGAGTACCCACTTGTTGAGTTATGGACCAAAGAGATGCTGCTCACGGCAAATGTGGGGTTTTTTGTGTGATTCCATTTTTCCATGGAATTATTTGATACTGAAAGCAAAAATAGGATAGATAAAGCAAGGCCGCTTGCAGATAGATTGAGGCCTGGCATTCTTGAAGAGATTGTTGGACAGGAGCATGTAATCGCAAAGGGTAAGCTATTATGGCGTGCCATTAAGTCTGACAATTTTACCTCCATTATTTTCTTTGGCCCTCCCGGTTGTGGTAAAACCGCTCTAGGTATTGTTATTGCCAATACGACAAAAAGGCATTTTTACTATCTGAATGCGGTAACCGCGAATGTAAAAGATATAAGAAAAATTGTGACAGAAGCCAAGAATCGTCTTTCTGACGAAGGGAAAAAGACGGTTCTTTTTATAGATGAGATACACAGGTTTAATAAAGCCCAGCAGGATGCGTTGCTGCCTGATGTTGAACGGGGTGTGATTTCTATAGTGGGGGCAACAGTTATGAATCCGTTCTTTTCGGTTATTCCGCCCTTGCTTTCAAGGTCTTTGATATTTGAACTGAAAAAACTTGAGAAAGAGGAAATTAAAAAGATTATAAGAAAAGCCCTGGAAGACAAGGAGAGGGGCTTTGGAAAAATGAGAGTTGAAATAGTACCTGGTAATATTGAATTTATTTCACAGGTAAGTGGTGGTGATGCGAGAAAAGCCCTTAATGCTCTTGAGATGGCTGTCTTGACCACCGAGCCGAAAAACGGTGTGGTAAAGATAACCCGTGAGGTTATTGAGGATTCAGTTCAAAAAAAACAGGTAGTTTATGACTCAACAGGGGATGGTCATTATGATACTGCCTCGGCATTTATTAAGAGTATGAGGGGATGTGATCCCGACGCGTCGGTTTACTGGCTTGCAAAGATGTTATACGCGGGAGAAGACCCTATGTTTATTGTCCGGAGAATGGTTATTTGTGCGAGTGAGGATGTTGGCAACGCTGATCCCATGGCTCTTGTGGTCGCTCAGGCAGCTGCTGATGCTGTAAATTTTGTAGGCATGCCCGAAGCGAAGATAATTCTTTCGCAGGCTGCCGTATATATTGCGGTTGCTCCCAAGAGTAACGCATCGTATAAAGCGATATCTGCGGCGTGGGCCGATATTGAAAAAGGGGAAGTAATGGAAGTTCCCATGCACATTAAGGATTCAACCTATAAATCCGCGAAGACAATCGGGAGAGGAGTGGATTATAAGTATCCTCATGATTTTCCCGGCAATTATGTAAAACAGAAATATTTGCCGAAGGATAAGAGGTATTACCATCCTTCGGATAACGGAGAAGAGAAACAAATTGCTGAGCGGTTAAAAATTTGGAGAAGAGAATCAAAAGACTGAGGAACTGGATTTCCAGTCTTAAAACAAAATTACCGTTAGATAGAGAGAAAGTTTCTACGTTGGTGGCCAGGAAGCTTGAAGATAATGAGTTTTTTCTCTCGGCAAAGAGGGTACTTTTGTTTTATGGATTGGATGACGAAGTGGATACAAGGCAGATAATCCAGAATGCCTGTTCTAAAGGAAAAATTGTATATCTTCCAAGGTGCAAGAAAAAAGAAGAATTATTTACTATAGGGAGGGTTAATTCTTTAGGAGATCTTGAGAAATCGTCTTATGGCATAATGGAGCCGAAACAGAATATGCACAGAGATTGTTCCGTAGAGGATCTTGATCTTGTCATTCTTCCGGGAGTTGTTTTTGACACGAAAGGCAACAGGATAGGAAGGGGAAAAGGTTATTACGATAAGTTTTTAAAAAAGACAGGAAAGAAGACAAAAAGAATCGGAGTTGCATTTGATTTTCAGGTTGTGGAAGATGTATCCGGAAGAAAGCATGATGAGCCTGTAGATGTTGTTGTCACCGAGAAGAGAATAATTTATGTAAAAAAACAAGGAAGAAGTCTGCAGCAAAAAAAGAGCAGGTAGCAGGCACTAAGAAGTAAGCAGTAAAAAATATTTTTGAAAACTTTGTAGTTTTAGATTGTGAATTTATTTGGGATTTAGAATTTAGCATTTGTTTAGGATTTAGAATTTAGGATTTAGAATTTTTAACATATGGAGGTGTAATAATGATTGAGTTAATAGAGGAACAGTTGTTAGGGTTTTCCCTTCTTTTTGCTGTCCTTTTTATTTTCGGCTTTGTCCTGAGAATGATATTAGCAAAGTTTAAGAAGAATAGTGTTGAACAGCAGGCAAAGAAAATAATCTCCGAAGCTGAAAGAGAAGCGAATACAAAGAGAAAAGAGGCAAGTGTTGAAGCAAAAGAAGAAATGCACAGAGCTATGACCGAGTTCGAGAAAGAAACAAAAGAAAGAAGACGGGAACTTCTTGCTCTGGAAAAAAGAGTTCTTCAAAAGGAGGAAAACCTTGACAGGAAGGTTGATTTTATCGATAAGAAAGAAACAGAAGTTAAAAGAAAAGAACAATCAATTAATGACAAGGAGCTTCATGTAAAAGAACGTGTTGATAAACTGAATTCCATAATCGATCAGCAGAAAGAGAAATTACAGCAAATTTCAGGGTTGAGCAGAGAGGAAGCTAAGAATATTCTTCTTTCGAGTCTTGAAGATGACGTGAAACATGAAGCGGCGGCGCTTATAAGAAGGATTGAAGCGGAAGCGAAAGATAAGGCTGAAAAAGAGGCAAAAAAAATAATAAGTCTTGCAATCCAGAGATCCGCGTCTGATTATGTTTCTGAGACAACAATATCAACTGTGCCGCTTCCCAATGATGAAATGAAGGGGCGAATAATAGGCCGTGAGGGGAGAAACATACGAGCCCTTGAAGCGGCAACAGGTGTAGATGTGATAATTGATGATACGCCTGAAGCTGTGGTTCTTTCCGGGTTTGATAATACAAGAAAAGAGATTGCAAGGATAGCATTGGAAAGACTTATAGCTGATGGAAGAATACATCCGGCCAGGATTGAAGAGGTTGTTGAAAAAGCAAAGAAAGAAGTAAATGAATATATTCGGGAAGCCGGTGAACAGTTAGCATTTGATGTTGGTGTTCACGGATTACATCCGGAAGAAATCAGGCTTTTGGGGCGGTTGAAGTATAGGACAAGTTATGGCCAAAGTGTTTATGAGCATTCGAGGGAAGTCGCATCTCTGATGGCTGTAATGGCCGCTGAATTGGGGATTGACATTCAAACTGCAAAAAGGGCGGGGCTTCTCCATGACCTGGGGAAATCCGTTGACCATGAAGTTGAAGGTTCACATGCCCAGATAGGAGCGGATCTTGCTAAGAAATTCAAGGAAAAGGACATAGTGATTAATTCTATTGCCGCGCATCATGGGGATGAAGATCCAAAATCTGTTTGTGCTATTCTTGTTCAGTCTGCTGATGCCATATCGGCTGCAAGGCCGGGGGCACGTTCTGAAACACTTGCAGCGTATGTTAAAAGACTTGAAAGACTTGAAGAAATAGCCAATTCATTTCGCGGGGTAGGAAAATCCTATGCTATCCAGGCCGGAAGAGAAATAAGAGTAATTGTCGAGCCTGACAAAGTTGATGATTCCGAAGCCGTACTTCTTGCAAGAAACATTACCAAAAAGATTCAGGAAGAACTTGATTATCCAGGTCAGGTTAGGGTGACGGTAATCAGAGAAACCAGAGCGATAGAATATGCAAAATAAATGTTAAGCATACAAACTGAAAGGGAGTAATTCGTTGAATGTACTGGTAATCGGTGACATAGTAGGAAGGCCGGGGAGACAGGCCTTTGCCAAGCTGTTTCCCGTGTTAAAAGAGGAGTATTCCGTTGATTTTTGTATTGTCAATGGAGAAAATTCTGCGGCAGGAAGCGGGTTTACACCTAAAGTGGTTTCTTTTCTTCTTGAATCGGGAGCAGATGTTATTACAAGTGGAGACCATGTCTGGAAAAACCAGGCGGTTTTTAAGATTATAGATGAAGAGCCGAGGCTGTTAAGGCCTGCGAATTATCCTGATTCCGCGCCGGGTAAAGGATATAGTATTTTTGAACTTAAAAACGGGTTAAAAATAGCTGTTATAAACCTGGTTGGCAGGGTTTTTATGAATGCGGTGGAATGTCCTTTTAAAACATCGGGCGAGTTAGTAAGCAAATTATCACAGCAAACACCAATAATAATAATAGATATGCATGCGGAGGCTACATCGGAGAAAATAGCTCTTGGTTGGTATCTTGACGGAAAAGTTTCATGCATTTTTGGAACGCATACACATATACAGACAGCCGACGAAACAATACTTCCGAATGGCACTGGTTTTATAACGGATATTGGTATGACCGGGCCCTATAAATCTGTTCTCGGGAGAGAAGTGGAACCGGTTTTAAAAAGATTTATTACACAAATACCCGCCAGATTTGACGTAGCGGAAAATGATTTAAAAGTTTGCGGGGCGCTTTTTGAAATTGATGAAAAAACGGGGAAAACTTTATCTGTTAAAAGGATTCAAAGAAAGGTGTGATGTTGTGCTTTTATCCCGTTGTAGTTTAAGAACTTATGTATGTATAATCATTCTTCTTTTCTTTACGACGCTTTGTTCTGCGTATGAAGGCAAAGAGGCTAAAGAGCTTTTGGATGTGGCAAAGGGAGCATATGCCGATGAATTGTATGATACTGCCGCTATCCAATTACAAAGATATATTTCTACCTATCCCACCGCGGAAAATCGCAGGGAAGCGATAGCGCTTCTTGGAGAATGCCACTATTATAGTGAAAATTACGATCAGGCGATTAATCTTTTAAACAGATATATCAAGTATCGTGATAGATCCTTCAGGGATTCAATGCTGTACTGGATTGGGGAATCGTATCTTAAAAAGAAAAGATACGATGAAGCTATTTCAGCGTATCGGAAACTTATTGTAGAGTACGATAAAGGTTTTTATATGGAGTACGCGTATTATTCTCTGGGATGGTGTTACCGCCATAAAAATGAGGATGAGAAGGGAATAGAGATTTTTAATGAACTTGTGAAAAAATTTCCTGAGAGTAAACTTTTCGCGAAAACCTGTCTCAGTATTGGATCTATGGAGTATGGTCTTAAGCATTACGATATTGCGGAGGATAATTTTAGGAAGGTTGTTGAAAAATCACCGGATTCTTATGAAGCCATGGAGTCCATGTTGTGGCTTGGGAAAGTTAACCTTGCAGAAAATAAATATTCCAAGGCAATTGATAATTTGGAGAAAGCTCTTGAGAAAGGGAAAAATGAAGAATGGGCTCATACCTGTCTGTATCTTATTGGGTGGTCTTACTGGGAACTTAAGGAGTATAATAAGGCGGTAGAAAAGTTCCAGCTTCTTATAACAGACTATCCATCCAGCTCTTACGCGAAGGCTGCTTATTTGCGCATAGGGGAAGGCAGTTTTATTCTGGCGGATTATAAAACAGCTGTTGAGAAACTGGAAACATTTATTAAAGATTATCCGGAGGATTTTAGTATTGAGGATGCGACGTATTGGCTTGCGGAATCCTATCTGGAGCTCGGAGAATATGAAAAAGGCGAAGCGTTTTTCAAGGAGCTGTTGAATAGATTTCATAGCAGTGTAAAATTACCCAAATTTTATAATGGGCTTGGATGGGCATATTTCAGGCAGAGTAAATATATTAAGGCAGTTGATAATTTCAAAAGGGCGAGAGAAAGCAGTAACGATCCTGGTTTTAAAGCGGGAACACAGTTAAAAATAGGCGATGCCTATTATTTTCTGGGTGATTACGAAGGGGCTGTAAAAAGTTATAAAATGATTCTTAGTGAATATCCGCGGAGCGGGAAAGCCGACCAGGCTCTTTTTCAAATAGGGTGGTGTTATTATAAACTGGAAGGTTTTTCGAAAGCAATGGGAGCTTTTGAGACTCTTATAACTCAATATCCTGAAAGCCCGTTTTCAGATAATGCGCAATATAGAATTGGTATGGCTAATTTCAATGCGGGAAATTTCGAAAAAGCTATTGGAGCATATTTTAAGCTTTTAAACTCTTTTGCCGGATCTGACCTTAAGGATATGGCGACCTTTCGGATAGGCGCCACATATTATGCGATGGGAGATTATCAGCGGTCTCTTAAATATTATTCGGAAATGATAGAACAGTTTCCTGGTAGTCCTCTGGTTCCGCGCGCGGAATATGAACGTGCCTGGTGTTACAGCCAGATGGGGAAAATGGAAGAAGCAAGTAAATCTTTTGAAGAATATGTCGTAAAGTACCCTCATTCACCTATTACAGCGGAAGTCATGTTTTGGCTTGGTGAGAAGAGGTATAATAATGAAGAATTTAAGTCCGCGAGGGGAATATACACGAAATTATATGAAGTCTTCCCTTCTTCCGAGCTGGCCGATGAGGCAATGTTTTGGGCGGCGAAAAGTGCTTTTAGAAATGAGGACATTAATGATGCCGAAGCAATTTTGAAGGAACTTTTAGCCAGGTACCCCGACGGCGATTTTAGATTTGATGGCGCCTTTCTTTTAGGTGATTGCTTTGCGGCTCAAGCCAGATTTGGTGAAGCGCTTGAAACTTTTACCGCACTTTCGGAGCAAAAGAATAACTACCTTGTTTTCGAAACAAAAGGAAGAATTGCAGATTCACTTTTCACTATGGAAAAATATCAGGAGGCAGTCGAGGTGTACGAAGAAATTCTTAGCAGCGACAACCCTGAATTAAAAGCCCAGGCATATTATAAAATAGGAAGATGTTTTGAAAAACTTGGTGATATTGATAAAGCTCTGGATCGCTATCTTATGGTAATATATGGTTATTCTCAGGTTAAACACTGGTTTTCGAAGGCAGATTATAAAGCTGCTGAATTATATGAAGGGATGGGCAAATTTAAAGAAGCTATAAAAATTTATCAGAAACTGATTGATGTAAACAATCCGTTAAGCGAAGATGCCGCAAAAAGGATAAGCGAATTGAGGAGGAAGGGAAGTTTTATCTGGTAGGAAAAATCAGTAGTGAGTATTGCGTATTAAATAGAATTCTTAACGCAATACGCGATACTCAATACTCAATACGATATAATAAAAGGAGGATTATATGTTAGAAATTGTAGTAAAAGGCGGGCCGTTAATGTATCTTATTGGGTTTTGTTCAGTCCTTGCTCTTACTATTTTCATTGAACGGTTGTTTCATTTCCACCGTGCCCAGATTGATACCGAGAAATTCATGGCGGGCATTAGAAATATAATAAAGAAGGGAAAAATAACGGAAGCTATCTCGATTTGTGATGAAACACCTGGCCCTGTGGCACATATAGTCAAAGCAGGGCTCCTGAAACATGATGATCAAAAAGAAGAAATAAAAGAATCAATAGAAGATGCGGGATTGCATGAAGTTCCGCGTTTCGAAAAAAACCTGGTAGTACTCGCGACCATTGCTCATGTAAC
The DNA here is from genome assembly GCA_023136205.1 of Candidatus Auribacterota bacterium. Classification (GTDB taxonomy): domain Bacteria; phylum Auribacterota; class UBA6266; order UBA6266; family UBA6266; genus JAGLRQ01. The sequence continues at coordinate 4,842 of JAGLRQ010000003.1, read as the reverse complement.
ACCTCTTCTGGGGCTTCTTGGGACGGTAACGGGCATGATCAAGGCTTTTATGCGAATTCAGGATATAAGCGCGAAGGCGGGCATTGTAAATCCGGCTGACCTTGCGGGAGGTATATGGGAAGCTCTGGTGACAACCGCCGCGGGGTTAACAGTTGCTATACCGGCTTATGTGGCTTATAACTATCTTGTAAGCCGTGTTGATTCTCTGGTTCTTGATATGGAAAAGAGCGCTACGGAACTTGTCAATATTCTTGCTGCTAGAGGAGAAGAATATGAAGTTTAGAAAAAAGACCTCGCTTGAAAAAGGGAAATTAGATATTACTCCTCTTATAGATGTGATTTTCCTGCTGTTGCTGTTTTTTATGCTGTCATCTTCATTTATACTTCAGCCGGGGATAAAAGTGAATCTTCCTGAATCGAAAGTGAGCGAAGCGCAGTCTGAGGATAATATTATTGTAACAATTACTTCGGAAAGGAAGATTCTCCTAAATGATGAAAATATAACTGAAGAAGCCCTTGGAATTAAGCTCAGGCCTATAGCAAAGAGAACCCCCGATAAGATAGTTATTATTAAAGCTGACGACAGGGTTAATCATGGGCTTGTTGTAAAAGTGATGGGTGAAATAAAATCTGCCGGTATAAACAGATTAGCCATAGCTACGAAACCTAAGAAGAGAGAATAACCTTTATCCCTTTCCGATGAATGGTGTTTTGAAAGACAAAATATTTTTTCAGGCATTTTTATTGTCTGTTGTATGGCACTTGGCAGGTTTCTTGCTGGTGGGTGTGAAAAGCGACCCCTTTTTCCTCGCGAAAAGATTACCCGTGGAAGTTTTTCTTGTTTCAGTTCCTCTGAGGCTTGATAAACCTGAGATTACTGATATTTTAAGCGAAAGCGACTATAGCCTTTTTTCTATGCCGGGCCGGGCTGGATTTTCAAGAAAAGTGCTGGATTCTGAAATTAAATTTGATCACCAGGTGGTTGTATGGGATCAGGAGCCCGCAAGTTTGCGCAGCCGCAGACAGGAATCTCCGATAACTTTAGCTGGAGTCTTATCGAAACCGGAGTTTAACATAAAGTTAGAATTAGAATCGAAAGATGTCTTCGCTCCATCTATGATTGAAGGAAAATGGGGTGGGGGCTTACTGGATATATTTGAAAGGAAAAAATCACTTGTTGCGGGCCCTGTATCCGTGAGAGATGCCGTGAAAATGCATTTTCCACAGTTGCCGGAGGATTTTAAGGACTATTCAGATTTGAACAGGCTTACGCTGAAATTCTGGGTTACACCGTTAGGTAAAGTGAGATATGTAATAATTGAGAAATCTTGCGGCAGAAAAAAAATTGATCAATTGTGGGCGGATGCGGTTTCCGAATGGATATTTTCTGAAGATACCGGCACTGATTCTCTTGACTGGGGGACCATTAATGCGCATCCGGCAATTCCGGATTCTAATGTGGAAGAAATAAAAAATGATAAAAGTTGATATTTCCACTGCTTTTGTTGTGTATCTGTGCCTTTCCCTGGGAGTGGTGCTCTTTGCCTGGATTTTTTTTGAGTATAAGGTCAAGGTGAAGAGGGTAAATCCTGAACAAAAAAAAACCTGCAGGTGCCCGATTTGTGCGTATGTATATATTTATGATTCCGAAGAGGACTTTTCACGCTGCCCTCGCTGTAGTTCTATAAATAAAAGTGAAGGAAAAAAAAGAGAGTGAAATATTTTGTTTATGAATAATAATAAAAATTTTGCTCACCTGCACGTTCATACCGAGTACAGCCTTCTTGATGGAGCTTGTAGTTTAGACAGGCTTATTAAAAAAGCGGTTGAACTTGGAATGTCTACCCTCGCGATAACGGACCACGGTAATATGCATGGTGTTATAAAGTTTTATGATAAGGCTTTGGATGCAGGTATAAAACCCATAATAGGATGCGAGATGTACGTTTCTCCCGGCAGCATGAAAGAAAAGAAACCTAATTCACGCAAAACCAATGCGTATCATCTTACTTTACTCATAAAGGATAAGGAAGGATACAGCAATCTCATAAAATTAAATACCAGAGCTTACCGCGAGGGATACTATTATAAACCGAGAATAGACAAGGCAACGCTGAGAGAGTTTAGCAGCGGGCTTATAGCGCTTAGCGGATGTCTCAAAGGTGAAATTGCACAGGAGATTCTTAATGGAAACATAGACAAAGCCAGGGCTATTATTGATGAGTACATAGGAATTTTTGGAAAAGAAAATTTTTATCTCGAAGTTATGAATCACCTGATTCCGGAACAGATTAAAGTTAATAAAGTTTTGAAAGAACTTTCTGAAGATTCTGGTTTAAAGCTGGTTGCGACAAACGATGTTCATTACATTGACAAAGAGGATGCTGCCGCTCACGAAATATTCCTTGGCATACAGACAGATGCCACAGTCGATGACGCAAAAAGGATGAAAATGTCCACAGATGAATTTTATTTAAAAAGCGAAACAGAAATGAAAATAGCTTTTGAAGATTTGCCGCAGTCTTTGGAAACTACATTGGAAATAGCAGACAGATGCAACCTGGAACTTCAGCTTGGCGGTAGATACTATTATCCGAAATTCGTGGTGCCCGGAAGCAAAAAACAGGAAGATTATTTAAGAGAACTTTGCGAGAAAGGGTTGGTGAAAAGATATGGCAAAGTAACTTCTGAAGTCAGGGAAAGGTTAGAGCATGAACTTCAAATTATAGAAAAACTTGGTTTTATAAGTTACTTTCTTATCGTGTGGGATTTTATACACTATGCAAAAACACATGCGATTGCGATAGGCCCCGGCAGGGGCTCCGCGGCAGGAAGCCTTGTATCCTATGTTCTTGAAATAACAAATGTTGATCCCATAAAGTTCAATCTTCTTTTTGAAAGATTTCTAAACCCTTCTCGTGTTTCTCCTCCCGATATCGATATCGATATCGCTGATGAGGACAGGGGAAAGCTTATTGAATATGTCTCCACAAAATATGGCAAAGACAGTGTTGCTCAGATTATAACCTTTGGAACCATGAAGGCTAAGGCAGTGGTAAGGGATGTTGGAAGGGTTCTGAATATGCCATATGCCGAGGTTGATAGACTTGCCAAGCTTGTTCCGGAAGGTTTGGGTGTTACATTGAAGAAAGCTTTAAAAAGCGAGCCGAGATTAAAAGAAGCGATAAACAAAGATGAAAGAATAAAAAGGCTTTTTGAGATGGCACTTAAACTTGAGGGGTTAAGCAGACATGCCTCCACTCATGCCGCGGGAGTAGTTATCGCTGACAACAAACCTTTGGAGGAATACCTGCCGCTTTGCAGGGGAAAAGAGGGTGAAGTTATTACACAGTTTGATATGAACGATGTCAGCAGAATCGGCCTTTTGAAAATGGATTTTCTGGGGCTGAAGACTCTTACAGTAATTCAAAACTGTATAAGAATTATAGATAAAACCCGAGGAGAGAAAATTAATATTGATGAAATTTCTCTCGAGAATTTTAAAACATTTGAACTGCTGAACAATGCCGATACTATAGGTGTGTTTCAACTTGAAAGCGCGGGAATGCAGGATCTCGCGAGAAGAATAGGAATTTCAACTTTGGAAGATGTAAATGCTCTTGTAGCTCTTTATAGGCCGGGCCCGATGAATATGCTTGATGACTATGTTCAGAAAAAGCTTGGTAAGGTTCCCATAAAGTATGACCATCCAAGCCTTGAGCCGATTTTGCGAGATACCTATGGCATTATGCTTTACCAGGAACAGGTGATGCAGACTGTGAATGTGATTGCGGGATATACTCTTGCTGATGCGGATATCTTAAGAAGGATTATGGGAAAGAAGAAAAAAGCCGCAATGGGAAAGCAGGAGACGAAGTTTATTGATGGCGCGGTAAAAAATGGAATAAAGAAGAAACTTGCTGAAAAAATCTTTAATACCATTGAAAAGTTTGCCGGATACGGTTTTAATAAATCTCATAGCCAGGCTTATGCCGTGATCGCCTATCAGACCGCGTATCTTAAAGCAAATTATCCTGTGGAGTACATGGCCGCTCTTCTAACAAGCGAACTTAACAATATGGATAAAATGGCTAAATATATTGATGAGTGTTCAAACATGGGTATAGAAATTCTGCCGCCCGATATTAACGAGAGTTTTAAAGGATTTACTGTTGTAGGCGGTAATATCAGGTTTGGTTTGGCGGCAATAAAAAATGTCGGGGAGACAGCAGTTGAATCAATAGTGAAAGTCAGGGAAAAGAGGGGAAAGTTTATTTCATTAACAGATTTTCTTAATAGTGTTGATACAAAAGCTTCTAATAGAAAGGTTGTGGAAAGCCTTATTAAATGCGGGGCCTTTTCCAGCCTTGGATACAAAAGAGCCCAATTATTTAAGGTGTTGGATGCGAAGCTTATTGATGCCGCCGGATTACACAGAGAAAGACAAAGAGGGCAACAATCTCTTTTTGGAGAGGAGACCGCAACTATTAAGTCAGAAGCATTGCCTGATGTCGCGGAATTTCATGAAAGCCAGCTTCTGACGTTTGAAAAGGAACTTTTAGGCTTTTATATTTCAGGTCATCCAATTGTTCAGTATAAAAATGTTTTGAAGATATTTTCTACCGCTGATACCGAAAGTATTAAAAAGGCTTCTTCTAACGGGACTGTTATGGTAGGAGGAATTATTTCAAATTTAAAAAATCTGGCGACAAGAAAAACAAGAGAAAAAATGGCTGTTCTTACACTGGAAGACCTTAAAGGGAGCATGGAAGTCATTCTTTTTCCGTCGGCTTTTAAGAAAAATTTTGAACTTGTAGAAAAAAACCTTCCTGTTATGGTTAT
>JAGLRQ010000029.1 GCA_023136205.1 Candidatus Auribacterota bacterium | reverse complement strand
TGTCCGGTAAAAAAGAATATTACCCCCGAAGTAAGCATAAAATACGCCCTGGCTGAACTGCTTGAAGTAAAGGATGCAAGTGGAGAAATAGAACTTGTTTTTAGCTCTGAAAAGGTTAATCCATCGGTTATCGAATTGATTGTTCCGGAAAAAGCAAAGGTTTCCTGTTCTTGCCCTGCCGGAATTTTCAGAAAAAACCATTCATCTAAAATAGAGGTTTATAACGCCCCTGAAATATTTTCGGTAAATGTTAAAAATTAGAAACAAAGTATGAATTTCTCTGGTAACATTTTTTTTGCTTTATCTTGACAATCTCAGGATTACATGTTAATTAATAACCAAGGGTTTATTAACTGTGGCAAGCGTGGGGTTTAGGCTTGTTTTGGTATGACAATTTTAGCATTATGTGTCAGCTAATAATCAAGGATTTATTAACTATGGCAAGCATGAAGTTTGGGGAAGATTAGCCGGTTTAGGGGGAGATTTTTTCTATGTTTTGTGTCTATGAGCTGGGTTACCACTTTTTTATATGGGGAAAAATAAAATGAATAAGCACTCCGGCGATTTTGAGAGAAGAAGAGAGCCGAGAATTAAAAAAGATTTTTCTCTTCAGGTAAGTGGGATTGATGTTGCGATAGAAGCACTTGATATTACTCCCACTGGATTGAATTGTTTGATGGACAATAAACTACCTGAGTTAAGTGAAATGAAGATGGAGGTTTCCCTTCCCAAAGGAAATAAGAAAGATTCAATTTTGTGTTCCGGGATAGTTGTGCGTTCAGTTCCTGACAGGCGGAAAGTTGATAAAAATTCGCATAAGTTTGCGGTTGCTCTTTATTTTTTGAATATGGGAGCTGGAGACAGGACAAAGATTAAAAATTTTGTAAGGTAAAGCCGGGATAAAAGGACTTTCTTACGGGTGAATCAATTGGGATTCACCCTTTTTTTGTTGAGAGATAGCCTTATATAGCTTAGAATGTCAGGGAAGTTTTGCGTATTCCGTATTATTTAATTTCTTACTTATCTAAGGAGGTTTAAATGATAGATGTAAAACAGCTTTTAATTGAAACAATTGAGCGGAACGGGTCGGATCTTCATCTTAAAGTGGGAAATGCCCCCATTATCCGGGTTAACAAAATTCTTGAAGTTGTGGATAGCAAATCACTTACTCCTGAAGATACGCGGGAGATCGCGAAATCAATTACTACTGAGGAGCAGTGGGCACAGTTAGTGCAAAATCATGAAGTTGATTTCGCGTACAGCGCGCCAAAGATAGGCAGGTTCAGGACAAATATTTTTTACCAGAGAGGGTCTATTGGAATAGTTATGAGGAATGTAAGATCGAAGATCCTTTCCTTTGAGGAACTTGGCTTGCCTAAAGTCTTTGAAAAGATATCTTTAATTCCGAGAGGAATTATTCTTGTTTGCGGCGCAAGCTCCAGCGGGAAATCTACTACACTCGCTTCTATGGTGGATTATATTAATACCCATGAGAGGAAGCATGTAATGACACTGGAAGACCCTATAGAGTTTCTGCATAGGGATAACAAAAGTGTAATAAACCAGAGGGAAATAGGCCTTGATACCACGGATTTTGCTTCTGCCTTAAAGAATGTGATGCGCCAGGATCCGGATATCATTCTTATAGGAGAAATGCGGGACGCGGAAAGCTTTTCAGCCGCGGTTTCCGCTGCTGATACCGGCCATCTGGTATTAAGCACCCTTCATACGGCGAATGCCTCACAGGCATTTGGAAGGATAATGGATTGTTTCCCTTCATCCGAAAGGGAACAGGTGAGGCAGCAGCTGGCTTTTAACCTTAAAGCGGTGATTTGCCAGAGGCTTGTTAATACTGCTGACGGGAAAGGTATAGTTCCCGCGGTAGAGGTGTTGTTGAACAATAGAACAATTCAGAAACTGATAGTCGAAAATGAGCTTGACAAAATTCCTGACGCGATTGAACTTGGACAGGAAGACGGGATGCAAACTTTTGACCTGGCCCTTATAAAACTTTTACAGTCAAAAAAGATAACGCTTGAAGAAGCGCTTGCCAAATCCGATTCACCTGAGATGCTTAATATGAAGCGGCAGGGAATATTCCTTGATGAAACAAAACGCATTTTAAACAGTTGACCATGGGCTGGAAAGAAGAATCAGGAAATAAAACATTTCTCGAAGGTGAGGTTGGGAGCTTTTCCAAAAAATTTGGAGACCTGTCCATAGCCCTGGTTTACCCGGGAAATTACTCCGCGGGAATGAGCGGCCTTGGATTCCAGAAGATTTACAGGGAACTAAACCTTGTGGATATTTTCAGGTGTGAAAGGGCATTTACCTTCCCCTCAAAAGGATATTCACTGGAAAGAGCGGAGAGGCTTTGTTTTTTTGACGTAGTATCTTTTTCGGTTTGTTTTGAACTGCAGTATCTTAAAATTGCCGAAATTCTTAAAAGTGGAGGCATTCCTGTTTCAGTAAATGATAGAGGTGACAGGGATCCGATTGTTACTGCCGGCGGTATATGCATGTTTATGAATCCTGTACCGCTGTATGATATTGTAGATGTGTTCTGGATAGGTGAGTTTGAATCAAAGGGCCTGGAACTTTACCATGAATTGCTAAAGTCAAAAGGGCTTTCCCGCGGAGAGAGATTAAAACGCGTATCTGAAATTCCCGGCTGCCTTGTTCCTTCCGTTAATGATAAAAAGAAATATGAAATAATCAGAGCTGGTTTTGAAAATATGGAAAGTTCCTGTTCTTCTATTATTTCAGATGGAGCCCAGTTTAAAATGTGGCTTGTTGAGGTAAGCAGAGGGTGTAGTTGGGGCTGCAGGTTTTGCGCGGTGAAGTGGGTATGCGGTGCCGCGAGATACAGGGATAAAAAATTTATTCTTGCTGATATAAGGGAAGGCCTTTCGCGAGGCCTTAAAATAGGTTTGGTGGGGCCTTCTATCCTGGATCATCCTTATATTGAGGAAATCTGTGAGGGAATTATCAGGATTAATGGAGAATTTTCTATTTCCAGCGCCAGAGTGGAAAGGTTAACCGAGAACCTTGTCAGCCTTTTGGTCAGCGGTGGAATTAGACAGATAACAATAGCTCCTGAGACTGCTGATTGCGCCGCACGGAAAAAGTTGAACAAGAAATTTGAAGACGAAAAGGTTTTCAATGCTTTGAATATATGTTCACAAGCGGGTATCGAAAGTGTAAAATTATATTTCATGTATGGGTTTCCGTTTGAAGAAGATGCCGCGGGGTTTGGTGACTTTATTTCCAAAGCCGGGAAAATAATAAATATTTCCGTAAGCTGTTCTCCTTTTGTTCCGAAACCGCATACTCCTTTACAGTGGAATGGTATGAGATCTAAAACAAAACTTAAGGCTTTGTTTAATGAGATTAAGTCTTCTGTAAAGTCCTTGAGGATAAAAGATTTTGGCGGGGAAGATATAAAGAGTTCCCTTGTTCAGGGAGCTTTGAGCAGGTCCGGCAGGGAAGTATTTCATGCTGTTATGGCCGGTAGAATGAGCAGCAAGGAAGCCGAGGCGCTCGCGACAAGGGAATATGAATTTGAATATGCTTTGCCATGGGATAGTATTATTACCGGATGCGATAAAGGGTTGTTATGGAAAGAAAGAGGGAAAGCATTTGGAGAAAAGTAAGAAGTAAAAAAATCAGCCGCAGAGGATTTTCACAGAGAAAAAAAGTGTAAGAAGGAAGATTATGTTGGGATATAATTAATCCTATGAGCCTTAAAGAAAATTATTATCGTGTAAAAGAAGGAATTGCGCGGTCCGCCGGAAAATCCGGGCGCGATCCTGAAGACATAACGCTTGTTGCTGTTTCAAAAACAGTTAGTGTTGATGAAATGCTGAAGCTTTATGATTTGGGTCACACTGTTTTTGGTGAGAACAGGGTTGAGGAAGCGAGTAGAAAGGTTTCTGCTCTTCCATCTCAGATTAAATTACATATGATTGGCCATTTGCAGTCAAGGAAAGCAAAAAATGCTGTTTCTATATTTGATATGATAGAATCAGTTGATTCTGCCAGGCTTGCCGGTGAAATAGGCAAAAGGTGTGTCGCGGAGGGTTTAATCCGTGATATCCTTATCGAGGTTAATACTTCCGGAGAACCTCAAAAATATGGTTTTTCTCATGTAAGTTTAAGAAACTCAATTGATGAAATTGTTTCTCTGAAAGGAATAAGGGTACGCGGCCTTATGGTAATGGCTCCTTTTGTCAGCAACCCTGAAGATGTGAGGTCTGTTTTTAAGAAAACTAAAGAATTTTTTGATGAATTGTCTAATAGTTACCCGATGCGTTATCTTTCCATGGGTATGAGCCAGGATTATGAAGTGGCCGTTGAAGAAGGCGCTAATATTGTTAGAGTCGGGAGCGCGATTTTTAGGAGTGACAGATAGGGTAAGGGGAGGGAAAATATGAAAATTGGTTTTATAGGCGCGGGAAATATGGGAGAAGCAATAATGCGCGGGCTAATAAGCGCGAAATTGATTTCTCCTTCCTCGATAATGATATCGGATAAAAAGTTAGCAAGGGTAAAATATATTTCCGCGAAATATAAGGTAAAAACGTGTAAATCCAACAGCCGGTGCCTGAAGAATGTTGACATTGTTATTCTATGTATAAAACCGCAGGATATGAAGAAGCTTTTGTCAGAATTCTCCGCGATTGATTTGAGGAAAAAGCTGATTATAACAATTGCCGCCGGTGTCAGAACCTCCACCATAGAAAAAAGTCTTAAGAGAGCACGTGTTATCAGGGTTATGCCCAATACTCCCGCGCTTCTTGGGAAAGGAATGAGTGTATTGTGCAGGGGGAAGAACAGTCTTTTAAGAGATTTTCAAACGGCTAAAAAGATATTTTCTACTGTTGGAGAGTGTTTGGCCGCTGATGAGGAACAGATGGATGCTTTTACGGCGGTTAGCGGGTGCGGCCCCGCGTATGTGTTTCTTCTCGCGGAATTGATGATTAAGGCTGGTATTTCTGCCGGGCTTTCAAAAAAGGATTCCGAAAAGCTGGTTAAGCAGACTTTTTCCGGAGCTGCTCAAATGATGGAAGAATCCGGCATGTCTCCTGAAAAATTGAGGATTAAGGTAACTTCCCCGGGAGGTATGACCGAGGAAGCCCTGAAAATATTTTATAAGAATAAATTCAGTTCCATAGTAAAAAAAGCGGTTATAGCCGCGAAGAAGAAGGGCAAAAAGTTGTCTTCAATGGCATGAAGAGGGGAAAATGCTGATATTATTTGACATATATTGTTTTCTTTTGTTAATGAGGTTTGTTGTTCCATTCACAGGCCAGATGTATTTTAATCCGGCGTACCAGGCCCTGGTAAAAATAACCGGGCCCGTAATAAAGATGACGAAGCACCTGTCTTTCAACACCTCTTCCAGATTTGTGCCTTTGATTGGATTATTACTTGTATTTATTATTAAGGTTTTTCTGAAAACTGTTTTTCATTCCGGTGTTCCTGTCGGCCTGATTGTAGTCGCAAGCCTTTATGAACTGATTGGCCTTATTTTTAAAATTTATTTCCTTGTGCTTACACTTCGTTGTTTTAGAGGATTCAGGCTCTCCTTCGACAATATTTCCCGTATATTAAAAGACATGGTTGAGCCGTTTGTTTTGTTCGGCAGAAGGTTTTCAGGTAATGAAAAAGTGATTTCATCGATCGCCCTTGGAACGTTAATGGGTATATTTGTTCTCATTGTTTTTATTATCTCCACGATTCTGATGGGGATTGGTTCCAAAGTTATGCCGGGTTTAGCTTTGCTCTCTTTTTCCACTGTTAATGTATTTGGGGAAGTTATCGGTGCTTTGAGAATTTACAGTTATATAATTTTTATAAGGATTCTTCTTTCCTGGTTTGGGCCGTCCTATGGCAATAATTTTCTATACGCGTTTGTTTTCAATGTAACTGAGCCGTATCTTTCGATCTTTAAAAGAGCCAGATTGATTGTGGGTCCCATTGATTTTGGCCCGGCCGCGGCACTGCTGGTGCTCTGGTTTTTAATTAGTTTTCTGCAGGGAATAATAAACAAGCTGATATAGGAGATGCCCCGGTGTTTTATAAGAAGGCCCCAAACGGTTTTCTTCTGGAAATAAAGGTTGTAACCAGGTCATCAAAATCCGGATTTTTTGGTGTAACAGGCGATAAACTGAAAGTAAATTTGATGTCAGCTCCGGTAAAAGGAAAAGCAAACAAAGAACTTGTCAAGCTCCTCTCTAAAAAACTCGGAATACCTAAAAATAGCGTAAGTATCGAAAGGGGAGAAACTTCCGCGAATAAAACCGTGTTTGTAAAGTTAAAGGGGACAGCGCCTTTTTTTAAAAGGCGCTGTCCCCTTTAACCCTACGAGCGATTGCCCCGAATTGCCGTGTCCGCGCCGGTAATTATTCCGTATAATTTTGAAGCGTGACACAGGCCTTTTTTGTGTTGACTTTCAAAATTCAAATTGTTATTATTCGCAATCCAAAAGGTTTTCATATGGAATATAAAAGTACAATAAATCTGCCAAGAACCGATTTTCCGATGAAAGCCGGATTATCTCAGAGGGAGCCTGATATTTTCCGCAAATGGGAAGATATGGGGATTTATAAGAAAATCCGGTCTAATTCAGGAACTAAGCCGAAGTATATTCTTCACGACGGCCCTCCCTATGCTAACGGGGATATCCACCTTGGGCACGCTCTCAATAAGATTCTTAAGGATATAATTGTTAAGTATAAGAATATGAGGGGATTCGATGCTCCTTATGTTCCCGGCTGGGATTGCCACGGATTGCCCGTTGAGCACCAGCTTTTCAAAGATCTTGGAGTTTCAAAGCGTGATATTTCCCAGGGTGAATTCAGGCAGAAAGCCCATGATTACGCGATGAAATTCGCGAAGATACAGTCCGGACAATTTCAGAGACTGGGAATTTTTGGGGATTGGGAAAATCCCTATTATACTCTTGATCCTGAATATGAGACAGGTGTTCTCGAATCTTTTGGAGAGCTTGTAGGAAAGGGCTATGTGTATAAGGGCTTAAAGCCTATATACTGGTGCGGTAAGTGTGAAACTGCTCTTGCTGAGGCTGAGGTTGAATATTTAGATAAAAAGTCACCTTCAATCTTTGTCAAGTTTGAAGGGCATGATGTTAAGGATTTGATAAAGACAGATAAGAAAACATATTTTATTATTTGGACAACTACGCCATGGACACTTCCCGCGAACCTTGCGGTGGCACTGCATCCTTTATTTGATTATGGAGCGTATGACATCGGGGAAGAGGTATTTATTGTGGCAAAGGCTCTTTCAGAAGAATTTTTCTCTAAAATCGGTTTGAAGCCTGAGCTTCTGAAGAGTTTTAAAGGGTTAGAATTTGAGGGTAAGAAGGCTAGACATCCGTTTGTGGATAGGGAGTCAGTGGTTGTTCTCGCGGATTACGTGACGCTTGAACAGGGAACCGGTTGTGTCCATACAGCACCCGGACATGGACAGGATGATTATAAAACCGGGCTTAAATACGGCCTTAAGATATATTCTCCTGTTAATGAAAAAGGGTGTTTTACCGCGGATGTAAAAGACTTTACAGGCAAGCATGTATTTGCCGCCAACAAAGATATTATAGGGTTAATGGAGCAAAAAGGTGTTCTGGTTTACTCCGAAGAGGTTCAACATTCATATCCTCACTGCTGGAGGTGTAAGGGGCCGGTTATTTTCAGGGCTACCGAACAGTGGTTTATTAAAGTTGACCATTTAGATTTGAGGAAAAAGGCTTTGAATTGTATCAAGGATGTCGCGTGGATACCTGCTTTTGGGCAAAACAGGATTTCTTCAATGGTAGAAAACAGGCCGGACTGGTGCCTCTCAAGGCAGAGATACTGGGGGGTTCCAATACCCGCTTTTTACTGTGAAAAGTGCGGTGAGGTTATTATTTCCGGAGATATTATAAAGCATATAACCGGGCTTATGAGGGAGAATGGCGGCTGTGAGATATGGTTTGAATGGGGAACAGAAAGATTACTTCCCGAAGGGGTAAAATGTAAATGCGGCTCTGAAGATCTTAAGAAGGAAACCGATATACTTGATGTATGGTTTGAATCGGGTGTTAGCCATACAGCTGTTTTAAAACAGAGAAAGGAGTTGGATTGCCCCGCGGATTTGTATCTTGAGGGTTCTGACCAGCACAGAGGGTGGTTCCAGAGCGCACTTCTTACTTCGGCCGCGCTCTATGGAAATGCCCCGTTTAAAACTGTTTTGACACATGGGTTTACCATTGACGAACAGGGCAGAAAAATGTCCAAGTCAATTGGTAATGTGATAGATCCTTTAAAAGTAATTGACCGGCGCGGAGCTGATATTTTGAGGTTATGGGTATCTTCCGTGGATTATACGGTGGATGTTGCTCTTTCTGAAGATATTTTAAAACAGATTTCTGATTCTTACAGAAGAATCAGAAATACTTTCAGGTATCTCCTTGGTAATACATATGATTTTGATATGGCGAAGGATAAAGTTGAATTTAAGAGCATGACGGAAGTTGACCGGTGGGCATTAAACAGGCTTGGGAGACTGATAAAAAACGTTGAAAAAGCCTATGATAATTGTGAATTCTATAAAGTTTATCATGCCATACATAATTTTTGCGCTGTTGATATGAGCTCCTTTTACATGGATATTCTCAAGGACAGGATGTATACCTTTAAAAATGACTCTGCTGAAAGACGTTCGTCTCAGACGGCGATGCACATCATATTACTAAGCCTTACAAAGCTTATAGCTCCTATTCTTTCCTTTACTTCTGAAGAGGTGTGGGCTTATTTAAACATTTTGGGGGATAAGGAAGAAAGTATCCATTTGAGCCCCTGGCCCGATTACGATCCCGCGTGGGTTGATGACGGCCTTGATGGCCAATGGTCCATGCTTATTAAATTGAAAGCTGATGTGGATAAGCTTCTTGAAGCCGCGAGAAAGAAAAAAGTTATAGGTAATTCGCTGGCGGCTGAAGTTGTGTTGTTTGTCAAAGATAAGAATCTGTCAGATTTTCTTAAAAGACACTACGATAAATTGAAAATGATATTTATTGTTTCCGGTGTAGAAATAAAAGATTTTGACGAAAAGAAGGATTCTTTTCCCGGAGAGATTGAGGGCCTGGAAGCAAGGATTGATAAAGCAAAGGGTTCCAAGTGCGCCAGGTGCTGGAACTACGGCAGCGGGGTTGGCAGTTTCAGTGAACATCCTGAAATTTGCGAAAGATGCCACAAAGTTATAAAAACTATAGAGACAGGATAAAAACATAAAAAATATGTTGGCAGTACGAAGAGGTCTAATCAGGAGGATTTGTATGGCGAAGTTAACAAAGAAAGAAGGGGACCTTTATCAGAAAAGGTTGATAGAAGAACAGACAAGAATTAATGGCGATGTTTCTTCCATGGAGAGAGAGATTCTCAAAAATTCACAGAGAGATTTATCCGGGGATTTATCCGGGTACTCACTGCATCCCGCGGACGCGGGTTCTGATAATTATGATAGAGAATTTACTCTTGACCTTATGAATAAGGAGCAGGATATTCTTTATGAGATACATGACGCGCTGGAAAGAATTAAAAGCGGAGAGTTTGGTAAATGCGAGATATGCGGGTCTGCTATAGGAAAAACCAGGCTTAAAGCAAAGGTGTACGCGAGATATTGTATTAGCTGTAAAGAAAAGAGCGAGAAAAAGACAAAGTAAATATCTACGCGGAGACGAATGTATTTTAAGAGAACCTGAAAGCAGCTTTAGATATTTCAGGTAAGGGCCGAATGAAGACTTCGGATACAAAATGCCAGAAAGATAAATCCATAGTATCTTTTATAATAATTGTCATTCTTATAATTTTGTTTGACCAGCTCACCAAGTATTATGTTTTAAAATTCTATGGCCCCGCGGAAAATTTTCTGATTGCCCGCGGGAATTTTTCCATCACACTTGTAAAAAACACCGGAGCGGCTTTTGGAATATTTAAGGGGATTCCCTTTTTCAGGGTTATTTTTATCTTTTTTTCTTTAGCCGCGTTGTTTGCCGTCTTTTTCTTCAAGAAGTATTTTCTTAAAGGGCCGCTGTACTTTTTTATGGGTGTATCTTTTCTTGCCGGCGGAACGATTGGCAACCTTATAGATAGAATCTTTCGGGGTTATGTTGTAGATTTTATAGATGTAGATATTCCTGATATAAATGTGGAATTCGCGGGCATTTTTCTTGATAGATGGCCTGTTTTTAATATTGCCGATAGTTGTATATGTGCCGGTACGTTTCTAATATTGTTCTATCTGTGGAGACATGATATCGGCAAGAGCAACTCTGCTGAGGACGTGAAAAATGTATCCGGTCATTTTTAAAATTTACGGGCTTACAGTTTATTCATACGGAGCAATGCTCGCGCTTGCCTTTTTACTGGCTATTGTAACAGCAGTTTTCAGGGCTCAAAAACTTAAAATAGACAGCCAGGTTATTTTTGACCTTGGAATTGTTGTTATACTCTCCGGGGTTTTGGGAGCGAGGCTGTTTTTTGTTTTGCTCAATTTTAGTTATTACGCGAAAAACCCCGCTGAAATTATAAGGATGGATAAAGGGGGGCTTGTTGTCCTTGGCGGAGTTATAGTATCCATAATCATCGTTTATATCTATTGCCGTGTAAAAAGGCTTGATCCCTTTGATATCGCTGATATTGTGGCTCCTTCTTTATCCCTGGGGCAGGCAGTAGGGCGGTTGGGCTGTTTCCTTAACGGATGCTGTTGGGGAATTCCTACGGGCCTTCCGATAGGGGTTTGTTTCCCCCCGCGCGATTTTATGCCGGCAGAATACTGGGGGATACCGCTTCACCCCGTTCAGTTATACAATACATTTGGAAATTTAATTCTTTTCTGCTTCCTTTCGTATATTTTTAAAAAGAGAAAGGTAAAAGGCGAAGTGTTTGCTTTCTACCTTATTTTGCACCCGATTTTGAGGTTTGGTATGGAATTTTTAAGGGGTGACAACGAGAAAGCATTTGCCGGATTAACAGTATTTCAGATAATGAGTATTTTTCTTTTCATTGCCGGAGTAATAATGATGGCGGTTATCAGAAAAAACAAGAAACTGAAGGTGAAGAGTGGAAAAAAATAAAGCTGTAGAAAATGAAAACATTTAAGCTTATTGTTGATGCTGAAAATTCCGGCACAAGAGTGGATAAATTTCTATCTTTGAATGTAGAGAATTTTTCCCGGTCATTTTTAAAAAAGCTTGTAGATGAACAGAAAGTAAGAATAAAAGGTTTAGTTTGCAAACCAGGCGAAAAGCTTTCCGAAGGGGATGTTGTTGAAGTCGAAATTCCTGATGTTAAGCCTCTGGATGTCCTGCCTGAAAATATTCCATTGAATATTATTTTTGAGGATGAAGACATCGTTGTGGTGAATAAACCTGCCGGCCTTGTAGTTCATCCGTCCGCGGGAAATTATGAACACACTCTTGTAAATGCTCTTCTTTACCATATAAAAGATCTTTCGGGTATAAACGGTATTTTAAGGCCGGGAATAGTTCACAGGCTGGATAAGAATACATCCGGCGTTATGGTTGTCGCGAAAAATGATAGAGCGCACAAATATTTATCAGAGCAGTTTAAAGACAAAAAGCTGCTTAAAGAATATTACGCTCTTGTTTTCGGAAGGGTTGTCAGGGCCTCATTTGAAGTGATATTACCTATCGGCAGGTGCCCCAGGGACAGAAAAAAAATGGCTGTTGTTGCCTCCGGAAAGGAAGCACGCACCGCGTTTAACCTTTTAAAGAGATGGGAAGGTTATTCTCTTGTCTCGGCTGTTATTCATACCGGAAGGACTCATCAGATAAGGGTTCATCTTTCCAACGAAGGTTTCCCAATCGTGGGGGACAGTGTTTATGCCCGCTCAAGAAGACATAAAATAGGGGATATTGAAATAAAAAGGCAGATGCTCCATTCAAAAAAGCTTGAGCTTTACCTTCCTTCGACACAGAAAATTGTCAAATTTGAAGCGCCTGTTCCGGAGGATATGGCGGAAGCCATTGATTATTTGGACGGGAGGGTATCATAATGAAACTGTACAGATTTCTACGTGGAGACAGAGAGTTCTACGGAGTAGAAGATAAGGAAGGTGCCCTGGCTGTAATTAAGGGTTCTCCTTTTGGGGAATTTGAGAAAACGGGTGTAGAATATAAAAAAGAAGATGTGAAAATTCTTTCTCCTTCTTTGCCTTCTAAAATAATAGCGGTTGGCCTTAATTATAAAAAACACGCGGAAGAATTAAACATGGCTTTGCCTGAAGAGCCCATAATATTTTTTAAGCCCCCAACCGCGGTTATTGCTGCCGGAGATGAAATTATTTACCCGGAAATGTCAAAGAGAGTGGATTATGAGGCGGAACTCGGGATTATAATAAAACATGAAATTTTTAACGTTAGTAAAGAAAATGCCCTTCAGCATATCCTTGGTTATTGCTGCGCGAATGATGTGACCGCGAGGGACTTGCAAAAAAAAGACAAACAGTGGACGAGAGCTAAATCTTTTAATACATTCTGTCCTCTTGGGCCCTGCTGTGTTGACAATATTGATCCGGATAATCTGAAGATTTCCACGCGCTTAAATGGCAAGGCCGTTCAAAGTTCTTCAACAAGTAATTTTATATTTAAAGTAAGTTACATAGTAAGTTTCATTTCAAGAATAATGACTCTTTTGCCCGGAGATGTAATCCTTACGGGGACGCCTTCGGGTGTGGGGCCTGTTAAAAAAGGTGATGTACTTGAAGTGGGAATAGAAGGAATTGGAACATTATCCAATAAAGTTGTATAATAATAAAATATGAAAATATATCCGATTAAATTTAAGCCGGTTTTTAAGAAGAGGGTGTGGGGAGGTTCTGTCCTTGCCGGAAAATATAAAAAACCTTTTCCCCTGGATATTAAAATTGGAGAGTCATGGGAGATAAGCGACAGGCAAGACAGTATGTCTATGGTTGAAAACGGTGAATATAAAGATATGCCCCTTTCTGAGCTGGTGCATCGTTTCGGCAAAGATTTTTTAGGGAATATTAATGTTGATCGTTTCCCGATACTTCTAAAAGTAATAGACGCGAGGGACGTTCTTTCCGTTCAGGTTCATCCCGCCGATGAGTACGCGAACCGGAATGAGGGTGGAAGTGATGGAAAAACCGAGATGTGGTATGTTATGGAAGCTGATAAAGGCGCGAAAATTACCGCGGGGCTTAAGGGCGGTATAAACAGGGAAAGATTTATTTCCGCGATGAAAGACAATAAGATCGCGCAAACCCTCAACACTTTCTCTGTGAGCGCCGGTGATGTGATATTTATACCTTCAGGAAGAATACATGCTATTGGCGAGGGGATAGTTCTCCTGGAAATTCAACAGAATACGGATATAACATACAGAATTTATGATTGGGACAGAGCTGGCTTTGATGGGAAACCGAGGGAACTTCATATAAAGAAAGCTCTTGATGTAATAAATTTTGAAGACTCTGAAAAACCTGTTATTGCTGGAAATTATGAGACAAAAGGGAATAATAAAAAAAGAGATATGGTGAAATGCGGGTACTTTTCCAACAGCGTCTATTATGTAAAAGACAAAATTGAGATGCGGACATCTGACAGTTTCAATATAGTTTCCTGTGTTGAGGGGGAAGTAGAAATATACGCCGGCGGTGTAGTTGAAAGAATATCAAAAGCCTATTCCTGTGTTATCCCGGCCTCAGCAGGAATCTATTTCCTTAAAAATATCCGTCCGGTAGAATCCGCGGTTGTCGTTACCGGAAAAGGGGACGCTTCTATTTGAGAGGGAGTCCGGGAGCTTGATAAACACTATCGAATCGTCTATAAATATGAAAAAGTTTAGCTTATACGAGAGGTGACAAGGAGGGGTGAGATTACCGATGGAAGAAAAATTGCGGATTAACAGCGAGTATAAAAATATTAACTTTGTCAGCTCAAAGATCCTGCGTATTTTAAAAGAGCTGAATGTTGATGAGGAGAAAAAATTTAAAATTCGGCTTTGTGTGGAAGAGGCTTTAATTAATGCTGTTAAACATGGCAGTAATCTCAGGCCTGAAGCAAAAATTAAAGTAGATTTTGAAATAGATAAGGAACAATTTAAAATTTCGATTGAAGACGAAGGGAATGGTTTTGACTATGAACATACCCCGGACCCTACCTTTGAAGAAGGTATTAATAAGCTTACCGGACGGGGAGTTTTTTTAATCAAAAACTTTATGGATAAAGTTTGTTTTAACCAGAAAGGCAGCATGATTACAATGATTAAAAAATTAGGAGAGGTGATTCAAGAATGAAAATAAACATAGATAAGGATGGCGATGTTTTTATATGCAGGTTAAAAGGAGAGATTACCTTTAGTAATTCTCCTGAATTAAGGAAATCTTTTATTAAACTGATTGATGAGCAAGCCAGAAAACTGATTCTGGATTTAGAGAAAGTAACCTATATGGATAGTTCCGGGTTAGCTACTTTAGTCGAAATACTGCAAAAACTAAAGAGTTCCGGCGGCCAGCTTAAGTTAGCTAATCTCCAGGAAATGGTCAAGAGTGTTTTTGAAATAACAAAACTGGAGCAGATGTTTGAATTTTATCCAGAGGCCCGGCAGGCTGTTGAGAGTTTCAAATGAATAATCCCATTAGAAAGGGAGATGAAGAATTATGAGGAGTAAAACTTTTAGGTTTTTTATCTTGAGTGCAGCTGTCCTTTCTTTTTTTATTTGCGATTTTGTTTACGCGGAAGAAGATTACGCTCTGATTTTGCGGCTCAAAGGGCGGGTTACAATTCTGCAGGCAGACGAAGCCGAATGGATGAATGCCAAAGCGGGCATGAAGTTATTTAGAGATGACAGAATAAAGACCGGAGGATGGGGCTCATACGCGGAACTCTCTTTTTCAAGAGAAACAGAACAAATAATAAAGGTTTTCAGCAATACCAGTATAGTTCTCAAAGACTTACGCCCAATAGTTAATGTAAATTTAGATAAGGGCAAAGTCTATTCTCTAATTAAATCATTGGGAGACAAATCAAGTTTTGAAATTCGTACGCCCACGGCTATCTGCGGCGCCCGGGGAACAGGCTGGGGAGTGGACTTTGATTCCCACACGACGGCTGCCTGCCACCAAAACTTTATTTTCGTAAAGGGTCTTGATAAAAATGGCCAGGCAATGAGCGGAGAGTTGATCGTTAATCAAAACTTTAAAACTATTGTGAAAAAATTTCAGAAACCACAAAAAACTTTAGAGGTGACAGATAAAGAGCGGCGGTCATGGGACTTATGGAGGAAGGGTTTGAGAAAATTTTTAACTGAGACTCAAAAAAAGCAGCCCCTGGTTCAGCAGATGGATAGAGCCGCGCGAGAGCAGGGTTGGATTGAATCAAAGATTGGAGAAAGAGAAGACTTTTTTGAGATTAGAGAAATGGAAGACATTGAAGATAGGATAAAAGAAGAAGGAAGAGACGAAGGGAACGAAGAAGAAAGAGAAGAAGACATAGAAGAACACTACTTGAAAAGATGACCTTAATTCTTCATGGCGATTTATTAAAAATGGCAGGGGAAAAATGAGAAGCAAATTTTTACCCGCAATATTAGGGGTTTTATTCTTTGGCCTTACTGCTTGTTCCGCGGATGAGAAATTGGAGCCCGCGGAAAGATACAATATGCAGACTGTGGAATCTGTAATTCAGGCTTATGCCAGGGAATATCCAACCGAAAAACCGAAATTAAATTCTTCCATTAGCCAAAATATGGGCTACGATAACAATGTCAACCTCAATTCTTCAAAGGAAGGTGATGTTTTTTTTGAAACCAGATTTAAATTTGGCATAGAAAAGCCTTTTTACTTAGGATTCGCGCTCTGGCAGGATATGAAATTAAAATTGGATTACAATTTTAATTTCATAGCTTATCCTGAAATTACCGATGCCAGTATGATTAATAATAATTTTAATTTTAATCTTCAAAACAGATTGGTGGGGAAAAACATTTTAGAATTTAATTACAATTTTGGCCTAATTGATTATCCTAAGTATGGCCCCGGCAGCCATAGAGCCAACAGAGTTTCTCTGGGTTTTAAAAACTATTTAACGTCTAAATTCTATGGGCGCCTGGGCTATGGTTATTTGCATAAGAAATATGATGACAGGAAGGCAAGATACGCGAATGGCACAGAGTCAGGCTCCGAGAGAACGGATCACAGGCATATAGCCGAATTGGAAGCCGGCTATTATTTATGGGAGAAGACCTTATTGAAATTAAGAGGACAATACTATATCAACGATTCGAATGACTCATATTACGATTATTATGATTACTCGTCCCATAAAATTAGTTTAACCGCCATCCATATCTTTAGTGAGAAATTTTTTGGACTGCTAAGCTTTGCCCAGGCCTTTAAGGATTACGGACACAGAACTACTTTTGATAATAGCCGAGTCCAGGAAGATGAGATGTTTACTATAAATACCGCTTTCCTTTACGATTTTACGCCTTCCACATCGATTAGCCTGAACCTTACCTATAGGGAAAATGATTCCAATGAACCTCGTGATGAATATACCGAGACCATTTTTTCAGTTGGTTTGCATTATTCCTTCTAAGAAATAATAAGGTTTTATAAAAATGCAGAAGACAAAAGTTCTTAAAATCTTATTTCTATTATTCGTATTTGCTGCTGTAGGATTAACTTCTTATTTTAGAATTTTTGATGTATTTGAACTTGAAACCCTGGATTTAAGATTCAAGGCCCGGCCCGCGCAAAAACAAAATGAGGATATCGTCATTATAGAAATTAGTGAAGATTCTATCAGGGAAATAGGCCGTTGGCCCTTTGATAGAGATTTCCACGCCGCTCTGATAGACATTTTGGCTGAATACCAGGTGAGGTTGATTGTCTTTGATGTCTTATTTTCAGATAGAAGCGAGAATGACGGGGCTTTAATTGATTCAACTGAAAAAGCCGGCTGTGTTTATTATCCTTATGTATTTAGATTGGATGAAAACAAGAAGCCTTTAAGGCTTGAAGCCAAACCCTTAAGGGAACTTGAACAGGCAGGTTACGGAAGCGGTCATATTAATATTATTCAGGACTTAGACGGCAAGAACAGAAGAGTACCTCTGTATTTTGAATACGAAAATAAATATTCTCCCCACCTGACTTTTCTGGCTGTTTGCGATTATCTTGGTGTCTCTCAGGATCAGGTTTTAATCAAAAAGGGCAAGTTTATCCAGATAACTCCCCGGGTTAAAATACCAGTTGATAATAAATACCAGATGATGATTAATTATGCCGGTTCCTGGAAAGAGGCCTTCACGCATTATTCTTATGTTGATATATTCAGGTCATATTCGCAGATAGAAAAGGGCAAGAAGCCGTTAATAAATTTAGACAGCCTTAAGGGTAAAGTTTGCTTTATTGGCTTAACAGCCGCGGCGGGCTTACATGATTTGAGCCTGACGCCTCTTGAGTCCAGATATCCCAATGTGGGCGTGCACGCCAACATATTTAATAGTATCCTTGAAAATACCTTCCTATTCAGAGTAAATAAATTTATAAATTTGATTATCCTGTTTGCCGTTCTGATGACTATTAGTTTCCTGACATTAAAAACCAGAACTTCTTTGTCAGTCTATTTAGTGTCAGTTGTGCTCATCGCTTACATAATTGCCGGCTTTATTCTCTTTATCTTTTGCGGCATATGGATAGATTTATTTTATCCTCTTTTCGTTTGTATTTTATTATATTTGTCGCTTATCTTTTTAAAATATATCCTGGAGCTGCACAAGCGCCAGTTGGTAGAGAAAGAGCTGGATTTGGCCAGAGAAATACAGAATAGTTTTCTTCCATGTGAATTGCCTAGGAGAAGAACTCTTTCTATAGCGGCTATAATGCGCCCCGCCCGTCATGTGGGAGGTGATTTATATCAGTTTTCTGATTATGGACAGGAGAGAATGGGGATTGTTGTCGGCGATGTTTCCGGAAAGGGCGTGCCGGCCGCGCTTTTTATGGCTAAGATAATAAGTGAGTTGAAATTTCAAACTAAAGATACCATAAGCCCTTCTGCGACCTTATCTAACTTAAATACTTCTCTTTGCCTTGAATCAAAAACAGGCCTTTTTGTAACCGTATCTTGTGCCGTAATAGACGAAAAAGAAAGAAAAATAACACTTAGCGACGGAGGCCATCCGCCGGTTCTTTTGAAAAAAGAAGATACTCAAGAAGTGATATTCTTGAAAGTGGACGGCGGTATGCCGCTCGGTTTAATGGAAAAGGTAGATTTTTGCCAAAAAGAATTCCGGATTTCATCCGGCGATGTAATTGTTTTTTATAGCGATGGGATAACTGAAGCTAAAAATTCCAGGAAGGAAGAGTTCGGGCAAGAGCGATTGGTAAATACACTAAAAATGTGTGGAGCCGAAAAGAGCAGCCTGGAAATTTTAAAGGTTATTGAAAGAGAAATAAAAAAGTTTATCGGGAAAATGCCGCAGCATGATGATATGACAATGGTTGTCATAAAAGTCAGATGATAAAGTAACAAAATAGAAGTGTCCTCATAAATTAATCTTGACGGCAGGGCTTTTATGAGGTAGAGTTCTGTTTAGGATTTAACCTTTTAAATTGGTTCTGAGAAGCCGAAAAAGGACAAGATGTGTTTATAAAATACATATATACCTCTCCTTCTACAAGGCAAAGGAGGGGTTTTTTTGTGAAAAACAGGAGAAGGGTGCATGGTTAGCGCTGTTAAAATAATGGATGAAGGTGATATTTCCCGTGCGGTTACGAGGATGGCTCATGAAATAATTGAGAAGAATAAGACTCTTCGTGATGTAGTCGTAGTTGGTATAAGGACAAGAGGTGTTTACCTGGCAAAGAGGTTGATAGATAAACTTGGAAAGCTTGAAAAAATAGAAATACCTTTTGGTGTTCTTGATATAACTTTTTACAGGGATGATTTAGATAAAATAGATGAACAGCCGGTTGTTCACAGCACCGAAATAAATTTAGACCTTACAGATAAGGTTGTTATTATTGCTGATGATGTCCTTTATTCGGGCAGGACAGTGAGGGCGGCGCTCAATGCTCTTATGGACTTTGGAAGGCCGAAAAAGGTTGAGCTGGCTGTTTTGATTGACAGAGGACATAGGGAATTGCCGATAAAAGCGGATTATGTCGGTAAAAATATTCCTACATCCAGGAGGGAAAAGATAAAACTGCGTATTACGGAAGTTGATGGGAAAGAAGATGAAGTTATAGTGGAGAAGTGATTAAATGGCTAAAAAAGTTTGGAATGGAAAGAATTTACTCGGGCTTGAAGAACTCTCGGCTGGTGAAATTATTCATATTCTTGATACTGCGGAGTCATTTAGAGAGATATCCACCCGCTCAATCAAAAAGGTTCCTGTACTCAGAGGTAAAACTGTAGTTAATCTCTTTTTTGAACCGAGTACCAGGACGAGAACGTCGTTTGAGATTGCCGAAAAACGGATGAGCGCTGACATAGTTAATGTCGCGGCATTGGGAAGCAGTTTAACAAAGGGTGAAACATTAATTGACACAGTTAAAAATCTTGCCGCCTATAAAATAGACATACTTGTAATTAGACATTCTGTTTCCGGAGCGCCTCACATGCTGGCAAAGAGGCTTGACGCTTCTATTGTAAATGCCGGCGACGGCCTGCACGAACATCCAACGCAGGGGCTCCTTGATATCTTTACCATGCGGCAGAAAAAAGGAAAAATAGAGGGGCTTAAAGTCGCTATCGTTGGAGATGTTCTTCACAGCAGGGTGGCCCGCTCGAACATTTGGGGGCTCTCAAAACTTGGCGCTGAGATTATACTGGTAGGGCCTCCTACTCTCGTGCCCAGGGAATTTGAAGATATGGGTGTGAAAATAGTTCATAACTTTGATGATGTAATAGGTGAGGTTGATGTAATAAATATGCTCAGAATTCAACTTGAGCGTCAGAACAAAAATCTTTTCCCGTCACTCAGAGAGTATTCGAACCTCTTTGGCCTTGATGATAGAAGGATTAAAAAGATCAGGCCTGATGCTATTGTAATGCACCCGGGGCCTATTAACAGAGGGATAGAAATGTCGGCTTCCGTTGCTGACGGCCCGTTTTCTGTTATTCTTGATCAGGTTACTAACGGCCTCGCTGTAAGAATGGCTGTATTTTTTCTCGTGAATGGCGGAAGTAAAATCAGGAGTATGCTGTGAAATTGTTAATTAAAGGCGGAAGGGTAATTGATCCTAAAGGCGTGATTGATGATAACCTTGATATTTTAATCGAAAATAGGGTAGTCACGAAGCTGGGGAAATCTATTAAGGGAACCGGATGTAAAGTGCTCAACGTAAAAGGGCACGTTGTTTTTCCCGGCCTTATAGATATGCACGTTCATCTGAGAGAGCCCGGAAGGGAAGATCAGGAAACCATTGAAACAGGAACCAGAGCGGCTGTTAAAGGCGGATTTTCTTCGGTTGTTTGCATGGGTAATACTGAACCTCCTGTAGATAACGAAGGCATTGTAGGCCTTATTTATGCTCAGGCGAGAGATACCGGAAGCGCTAATGTTTTTCCCGCGGCCTGTATCACGATGGGGAAAAAAGGGGAAACTCTGACGGAAATAGGATCTTTAAAAAAAGCCGGAGCTGTGGCTATTTCAGATGACGGAAACTGTGTTATGAACAGCAATCTTATGCGGAGGGCGCTTGAATATGCTTCAATGTTCAAAATCCCCGTTATTGATCATTGTGAGGATGTTTCACTTTCAGGAGATGGAGTAATGAATTTTGGCAGTGAGTCAGTGCGCCTGGGGCTTAAAGGCATACCCGCGGCGTCGGAGGAAGTTATTGTGGCGAGAGATATCATTTTGAGCGCGATGACGGGGGCTCATGTGCATCTTGCTCATATCAGTACGGCTGGTTCAGTTGACCTTATCAGGGAGGCAAAAGCTAAATCCATAAACGTTACGGCAGAAACCGCGCCCCATTACTTTACATTGACAGACGAAAGCCTGAAAACCTTTAATACCAACTTTAAAATGAAGCCGCCGCTGAGAACAGAAAAAGACAGAAAGGCCATACTTAAAGGCCTAAAAGACGGAACCATAGATGCTATTGCTTCGGACCATGCCCCTCATGTAAAACATGAAAAGGATGTAGAGTTTAATTTTGCTCCTTTCGGGATAATAGGGCTTGAGACTTCAGTAGGCCTGTCTATGACATCTCTTTATCATAAAAAGATATTAACTCTTATGCAGTTCGCGGAAAGGCTTAGCCTCAACCCGGCCGGGATACTCAATTTTAAAAATAAGGGGCATTTATCCGAGGGGGCTGATGGTGATGTTACCGTATTGGACATTGACAAAGAGTGGACTGTTAAAGAGGAAGATTTTGTTTCCAGGAGCGCTAATTCTCCTTTCGTCGGATGGAAAATGAAGGGGAAGGCGGTTGTTACGGTCGTAAGCGGAAAAGTTGTTTACAATGAATTATCATGATGAGCGGCAGAAAAATAAAATATTTTTCGGCTTCAGAGAAGTAATAGAAATTAAGGAAATTTCCCTTAATACCTATATTTTAGAAGTTTCTTTATCCCCGGAGCTTGCGGGATCGGCCCCCGGACAATTTGTCTATATAATGCCGAAAGTCCAGAAAAGGATTTTGCTGCCAAGGCCATTGTGTATAGTTGACGTTGATAAAAATTCTCTTAAGATGATTTTTAAGGTTAAAGGCAGGGGGACCGGATATCTCGCGGAGGTTAGAAAAGGTGAGAACCTGTCTCTTATGGGGCCTCTCGGTAAAGGTTTTGAAACTATTACAGCTCCTTCCGTCCTTGTGGGAGGGGGACTCGGGGTATCCCCGCTTTATTTGCTGGCAAAAAAGCTTAACTCTGAATTTGGCGATAAGGGTGTTAAAGCAATAATCGGTTTTAAAAATAAAGCGGAAGCTTTTTATGTTGAAAAATTCGGCAGTCTTATGAGCAATGTCCTGGTTTGTTCCGATGACGGCAGCCTGGGGGAAAAAGGAAATGTAGTTGAAATTCTGGAAAAGAATTTTAATGGTGAAAAGGTTGTTTATGCCTGCGGCCCGCGGCCGATGTTAAAGGCTGTCTCTGTTTTTACACTCGGTAAAGACGCGAAATTATTTGTTTCTCTTGAAGAAAGAATGGGTTGTGGAATGGGCGCGTGCCTCGGATGTGTGGCGAAGATTAAAACGGAAAATGGGGAAGAGTACCTGAGAGTATGTAAAGAAGGCCCTGTTTTTGACGGGCATAAGGTTGTTTATTGAAAAATATTATGAGAATGGATATATCCACAAAAGTTGGTAAGTTACATTTAAAGAATCCCGTTATGCCTGCTTCGGGGACGTGGGGGTATGGTGAAGAATATCTTGATTTTGTCGTGCCTGAAGAATTAGGGGCAGTAGTTGTGAAAGGGACAACGATTGAACCGCGTGAAGGCAACGCTCCTCCCAGGCTCGCCGAAACTCCGGCAGGGCTTCTTAATTGTGTAGGCTTGCAGAATGTAGGGTTGGAAAAATTTATAAAAGAAAAATTACCTGTTCTTAAAGAAAGAAAAGCTTTTGTAATAGTAAATATTGCCGGTAATACTGTTGACGATTACAGAAAGATATCGTCCGCCTTGAAAGATGAAAAGCCTGTTTCGGCAATTGAAGTCAACATATCCTGTCCTAATGTGAAAGAAGGAGGGATTTCCTTTGGGGTAAATCCGGATTCAGCGGCCCGTGTTATTAAAGCTGTGAGAAAGGAATGCCCAAAACCCGTTATTGCTAAACTTACCCCTAACGTATCAGACATAGTCAGCATTGCAAAAGCCTGTCTTGATGCCGGCGCGGATGCTGTAACGCTTATAAACACTCTTAAAGGTATTGCTATCGATACAGCTAATCAAAAGCCCCTTCTTCCGAATATTACAGGGGGTTTAAGCGGGCCTGCCATAAAACCGGTGGCTTTAGCAATGGTATATGAGGTTAAAAAGGCAACAGGCGCGGCAATAATCGGGGTTGGCGGTATTGAGAGCTTCGAAGATGCCCTGGAATTTATTATGGCGGGTGCCAGTGCTGTGCAGATAGGGACTGCCAATTTTTATAATCCAAATGTTATGCCGGAGATAATTAAGGGGTTTGAGGAATATTTTATTAAGAACGGGATAAAATCAATGGAAGAATTAATAGGAGCGGCAGTTTTGTAAGAAGTAAAAATAAAAAATCAAAATATTTATAACCACAGATTACACGCCTGTTCTCTGGAGGGAATTTTCACAAATTAAAAAAATACTAAGTTATTTATTCGTGTAGATTTCCCTCCAGAATGGGACAGGTGTGTGATTTGTGGTTAAAAAGGGTTTTTAAGAATTTATATAACTCAGATGATATCAAGGAGTAACAGAGATAAAAATATGGAAAAAAGAGATAAAATAATTGTGGCTCTTGATTTTGACGATCAGGGTAAAGCTCTTGAAATTGTTAATAAATTAAAGGGGAAATTAAACTTTTTTAAAATAGGGAGCCATCTTTTTACAAAGTATGGGCCTTCTATTGTGAAGGAGGTTGTTTCTCTTGGCGGTGAGGTTTTTCTGGATTTAAAATTCCATGATATACCCAACACCGTTGAGGGAGCTTCAAAATCCGCGTGTTCTTTAGGAGTGAAAATTTTTAATGTTCATGCCTCCGGCGGAAAGAGGATGATGGAAGCGGCCGCGAAGGCCGCAGGCGCATTTAAAAATAGGCCGCTTGTT
Source organism: Candidatus Auribacterota bacterium (assembly GCA_023136205.1). Lineage (GTDB taxonomy): Bacteria > Auribacterota > UBA6266 > UBA6266 > UBA6266 > JAGLRQ01. The sequence goes on along the minus strand of JAGLRQ010000029.1, from coordinate 397 downwards.
CTGGCAGTGACTGTTCTTACAAGTATGTCTGATGATGATCTGGGCGAATGTGGTATAAGGGAAAATGTAAACGAACATGTGGTGAAGCTTGCAATCCTGGCGAAACAGTCCGGGCTTGATGGTGTAGTTGCTTCTGCTCATGAAATAGAACTTATAAAAGCCGAATGTGGAAAAGATTTTGTTGTTCTTTCTCCCGGGATAAGGCCTGTGTGGTCAGATAAAGATGACCAGAAAAGGATAGTTACTCCGAGAGAGGCTTTTGAAAAAGGAGCAAATTATATTGTTATTGGCCGTGCAATCACAAAGGCTTCGGACCCTGTTAAGGCGGCAGACAGGATATTGGAAGAATTTTAGAAGGTTATTGTTAATCCGCAAAGAATTTTATACTAATCCGCGC
>JAGLRQ010000028.1 GCA_023136205.1 Candidatus Auribacterota bacterium | reverse complement strand
GAAGGGCATTTTGAATTGACCAGCGGTTTGCACAGTAATAAGTATTTCCAGTGCGCGCTTTTGCTTCAAAACCCTCATTTTGCCGGTGAAATATGCAGAAAGATTGCAAATAATTTTAAAGAATTCAAAGTTGACCTTGTTGCCGGGCCTGCCGTCGGGGGCATAATTGTAGCACATGAAGTGGCCAGGGCTTTTAACATAAAATCGGTATTTACTGAGCGTGTTAATGGGAAAATGCGGTTGAGACGGGGTTTTTCAGTGGAGAAAGGACAAAAAGTCCTTCTTGTAGAGGATGTGGTCACAACAGGAGGGTCGATATTGGAGCTGGTTTCACTTTTTCAAGGTGTTGGAGCCGAAGTTGTCGGCGTGGGTTCTATCGTTGACCGCAGCGGCGGGAAAAAGCCTTTTCCGGTTCCTTTCAGGCCGCTGTTGGTGCTTGATGTCGAAAGCTTCAGCCCTGAACAATGCCCGATGTGCAAAAAGGGAGACAAGCCGGTAAAACCGGGGAGCAGAAAAAAAGGATAAAATAATGTTTAAGAGTATGACAGGTTATGGGTTCAGCGAGGCGGATACTAATATAGGAAAGATATCAATTGAGATACACAGTTACAATAAGAAAGGGCTTGAGATAGATGCCAATCTGCCCAGAGCCTTTTACGCGTCGGAATCCGCAATAAAAAAGCAGATTAAGAAATCAGTTTTTCGCGGCAAAGTAGAAGTTAATGTAGGATACAGGCCTGTTTCTAAATACACAAATATTTTAAAAATTAATGTTCCTGCCGCTAAGAAATTTGTTTTACAGTTGAAAAAGGGAAGCAAACACCTGGATATTGATTGTAATATAAATATTACGGATTTGTTTTCATTTAAAGGAATAGTGGATATTCATACTCCTGGAATACCATCCAGGGTAATCTATTCCTGTGCCAGGCCTGTTTTAAATAAGGCTCTTTTATCTTTCGCGAAAATGAGGCGGGTAGAGGGTTTAAATCTGCAGAAAGATATTGGGGGAAGAATAAAAATCCTTAAGAGTTATTTGAAAATGATTAAGAAGCATTCAAAAGAAACTGTTAAAATTTACAGAGATAAGCTTATAGGAAACCTTAAGAAATTGAGATATAAGACTGAAAACGAAAGAATATTGAGGGAGATAGCTATATTTACCGAAAAGTCGGATATATCAGAGGAAATAACAAGAATAGAGAGCCATTTCTCCCAGATTGGTAAAATGTTTTTTCAGATATCTACGGTTGGCAGATCTATAGATTTTATAATTCAGGAAATGTTCAGGGAAATCAATACAATAGGGTCCAAAGCAAATAATTACGCTGTCTCCTGTAACGTTGTTAAGTTTAAAACCGAACTGGAAAAAATAAGGGAGCAGATTCAAAATGTTGAATAAAGGCCTTTTAATCGTAATTTCTGCCCCTTCAGGGGCAGGCAAGTCAACCATTTGCGGGCGGTATTTAAAGAAACATCCTGATACTTCTTATTCAATATCTGTTACTACCAGAAAACCAAGAAAAGGCGAAAAAGAGGGCAAAGACTATTATTTTGTATCGGAGAAAGAATTTAAAAGCTTTATAAAAAAGGGTGATTTCCTTGAATATGCCAGGGTTTTTGGAGAATATTACGGAACCCGGCGCTCCTCGGTAGAAGGTAAATTAAATAAGGGTAAAAATGTCCTTCTTGATATAGATGTTAAAGGGGCTCTTCAGTTAATGAAGAAAATTAACGGGGTTTTTATATTTGTCCTGCCTCCGTCGAAAAAAGTTCTTGTATCCAGATTAAAAGAGAGAAAAACGGACAAAAAAGCCGAAATCCTTAAGAGGTTGAGAATCGCGAACAAGGAATTAGCTTATATAAACAAATATGATTATGTTATAATCAACGATAAATTGTCGGATGCTGTTTCAAACATTTCTCTTATTATCCAGGCGGAAAAACATAGTGTAATTAATAACGGCGCGGTTATTGAAAAATGCGTCAAGCTATTTAGTAAAACGGAGGCAGATAAATGGAAAAAGTGAATTATGACGATTTACCTGAAAGCGTTGGAGATCAATATGAACTTGTAATCCTTGCCGCGAAGCGTGCCCAGGCGCTCGCGGATGGCGCGAGGCCTCTTGTCGATAATGTACACAAACAAAAATATATTGATATAGCCTTAAAGGAAATAAAAGAAGGGAAAATTGTAAATGTCGGCGGGGCAAAAGGAAAAACTGAAAAATAAAAATATTATATTTGGAGTAACAGGTTCTATAGCAGCCTATAAGGCCCCATATATACTGCGGCTTCTTGTGAAGGATGGTGCCCGGGTGAAGGTTGTGATGACTTCGAATGCACAGCGTTTTATAACAAAACTGACTTTTGAAACTCTGTCGAAGAATCCGGTTTACTCTGATATGTTTGGAAACCCGCAAGTAACATGCCCGGAACACATATCCCTGGCAGATTGGGGAGATTTGCTTTTGATAGCTCCGGCTACTGCTGATATAGTCAGTAAAATTGTATGTGGTATATGCGATGATTTGTTATCAACTGTGGCTCTGACCATGGCAAACAGTGTTATTGTCGTACCGGCCATGAACTCCAGGATGTGGTTAAACCCCATTGTTAAAAAGAATATATCAAGCCTGAAGAAGCAGGGGTATGGAATAGCAGGGCCTGCTGAAGGTAACCTTGCATGCGGTGACAGCGGCTCCGGCAGAATGGCTGAACCGGATAAGGTGATTGCGGCTGTAAAGGATTATTTTAAGTGAAAGTTCTTATCGCGGCGGGGCCTACAAGAGAATTTATCGATCCTGTGCGGTTTATATCCAACAGGTCTTCCGGCGC
>JAGLRQ010000027.1 GCA_023136205.1 Candidatus Auribacterota bacterium | reverse complement strand
GAAGTGCTTAACAAAGCAAAAAGCGCCGATGTTATTTTTATGTGCAGCGCGGTTGCTGATTATACACCGCAAAAAAGGTTACACACCAAACTGAAAAAAACAGACGCCTTATTAACTTTAAATCTAAAAAGGACTTCCGATATTCTCGCGAAACTCGGTGAAAAATATTCCGGAAAAAAAGTAATAGTAGGTTTTTCGGCTGAAAGCAACAACATCGTAAAGAACGCGGAACGTAAGCTTAAGCGGAAAAAATGTAATATAATAGTAGCCAACAGAATTTCAAAAAGTGGACCGGGGTTTGAATCGGATAAAATAGATACTACCGTAATATTTGATAATGGAATTAACAAACGGTTTGGTGTAATTCTTAAGAAAAAGTTGGCACATATTTTGATTAAAGAAGCTGAAAACTATTCATAAAGAGAGATGGGGGTTGAATATGGCTGAATATTACGGGAATGAAGTGAAAACCGGTTTGGTGATACTTATATGTATTATTCTACTGGTATTCCTAATTGTTTCAGTAGGAGATTTCCAATTTAAAAAACCTTACCAGATAAGTGTTCTTTTCTCTTCCGTGTCTAAACTTGAAAGTGATGCTCCGGTTACTTATGCCGGAAACGAAATAGGTAAAATCGAAAACATAATCATTCTTTCTCCCGCGGAGAGGCAAAAATACAGTAATAAGTACAACTGCGAGGTTACATTAAAAATACACAATGGGGTGCGTATTGAATATGATGCTGTTGCCAAAATTGAAACAATGGGGTTTCTTGGAAGCAAGTACATAAACTTTTCTCCCGGGACAAAAGATGCCGGCTACATGAAGCCCGATAATATTGTGATGGGCGTGGAATCCGTAGAGATAGGGTCATTAATGGTGGATGTTAAGGAAAAACTTGATGTTCTGGGCTCCAGCATTGAACAACTATTAGCTTCATCAAATAAACTGGTAGATGACGCGGATATTTTACTGGTGGAAAACAGGGAAGATATCAGGTCTTCTATTCAGGATATCAGGCTAAGCGCGCAAAATATTAAGGGGATAACGGGAAAAATTAATAATGAAATCGGTGATATTCTTGATAACACAAAAACTTTTACCTCCAAAATTGCCGAAAAACCGAATGCCATTGTCTGGGGATATAAAGGCGGTAAGGAACCCTCTTCAGCAGATGAATCTTCAGGGAGAAGGCAAAAAAGCAGAACTTCTACCATTCGGAAATTAAAAGAAGACAGTGTCCCTTCAAATGAGGATTTACCCGGGAACCAGGGGCTTATTATGGGGAGATAATCCTATCCCTTCTGCTTATACACGTTCTCAATTTTCTGCGCGATGTCCCTGTAATTTATATCGACTTCATAAATCTTTTTATATTGTTCAATAGCTTTATCCCATTCTTTCATTTCTTCATAAACGTTTCCCAGGTTGTAAATGACTTCTTTCTTTGTGGTATCCATTTCTCTTAAACTCTGTATAGCTTTTTTAAACTGGTTTATAGCCATGTCGTGCATTTTCTTTGCCTTAAAACATAATCCGAGTTTGTTCATTGAGCTTATTCTTCGCTGGGGGTTTTTTACAGCGATCTGGAATTCCGCGATTGCTTTATCGAACTCCCCGGTATTAAAGTATATGTTTCCAAGTTTAAAATGCAGTATAAGGTTGCTTGGATACTGTTTTATATTCTGAAGGAGATCGCTGATGATGAAATCACTTTTGTTCTTGATAATCCTCTGAACCTCGAATTTCAGGTTGTTGTTTTGCGGGTCATTTTTTAATTTTTCTTCGGCGCTCTTAATTTTCTCGTCAAATTGGTTTACTTTTACACTTGCGATAGTTCTTTTTAAAGTGATATCTCCTTCGTCAAGCCTGGACGCGATTTCAAGCGTGTTTATTGCCTTGCTAAAATCCCTGCTTTCTATATAGAGTTCAGCCAATTTTTTATGCAGATTAGTATTATCAGGCTTTGACTGAAGTTGTTTTTCAGTGTTTGCTATGAGGGCTTCAATATCCTTTTTGCTTTTTACCAGCCTGGACTCTTTTTCAAAGATATCGGACTGTTCTTCATCTCGAATTTTTGTTCTGTAGGTAGTAACATCATCCAAACCGCCTCTCGCGATTGTTCCAAGCGCCGCAAGGTCTTTCAGGCCCCGCTCTATGTCTTTGTCGTGTGGCTGATACCTTCTGATGTCTTCAAAGCACGCGCGTGACCTGTCAAGATCTCCTATTTGCCTGTAAATCCTGGCCAGTGTTTTTAAAACCCGGAGATTTTTGCGGCTTACTCTTCTTGCTTTTTCATATGAGTCAATTGCCGTTAAAATCATTCCTTCCTGTTTCGTCATTTCTGCCGCGTTAGCAAGCTGTGACAGGATATGAACATTTTTAGGGTATTCTTTTAAAATATCTTCCGCTTTTGCCATTACGCCTATCCAGTCTTTTTGCAAAACATTTAAGAGCAGCAGGGATTTCACGGGCAGGGTAATGAGCAGAGCGGTAAATTTTTTAATAATGACGGAGAGGAGGCTGGATTTTTCGAGTTGTTTATATTCTGCCAGCCTTAGTATATTGCGGGCTTTTACAAACCCCGGAGAATCTTTGACCGCCGATATGAAGAGGGTGATGGCATAATCCAGATTGTCTTTATTAAAAGCGTCCATGCCTCTGTTATAGAGCATTATAGCATTGCCGCTCGGTGTTGGTTCCTTAATTTCGGCCATAGATTTCTCCCTGTTATACGCGCATAAACCACCATGAGATTAACACAGACCGGCGGGTAAAAAAACAAAAATAATTGAGGATTTACTTTCTGCTGCCGCTGGAAAAGGGGTTGTGGTATATGATTCCAATTATGATATGTTTATGATAAACTGTGAATTCTTTTATACTGGAGATAAGAGAAAATATAATGTTTAAAACCTTTTTAAAAACTTTGTATGATTTTTCTGTTTATGAAGTAATTTGTAAAAAGAAAAAGTTCCAGCTGGGATATATTGTTTTCTTAGTTGTTTTCTTTAATCTTGTTTATCTTCCGTTTTCTTCTCTGAGGAATTATGACTGGTTAAATGGTTTTGGCAAGTGGATGGGAGAAAATATACCACCTGTCGTCATAGAGGATGGGAAGGTTGTTTTTCCCGATCTTGACAATGTTCTGGTTTATAGCGATAGAGACTCATTAATTATCTTTGGCAGGCAGCCTGATGAAATTAAAAAGGTTTACACGAATAAAATGGTTGTTCAAAAGGACAGCGTTGTTATTAAGTTAGGCAGGAATGAAAGAAACATAGGAAGAGATTCCTATTCGTCTTTTTTCTGCCGGTGGGTTTCTTTTATGCTAATAGCAGTGGCCCGGTCCCAGCCCGGCAGCAATATCCATGAAAAATTATATTCTCTGCAAAATGTTAAAAGCTTTAACCTGAATGAAAATGATATGAAGGTCTATTTGAGAGTGGCATTCTTCTTAATGATTATAATAAATACAATCTTCGGCGTATTACAAACAGCTTTTATGATAGTTTTAATTTCTGCTTTGACCGCGTATGTTATGCTTAACTCAGCCAGAGCAGTTGAAGCGAATTTAAAATATGTCCAGGTTTTTAATGTTAGTCTTTATGCTCTTACGCCGGCTGTCTTGATTATGTGCGGTGTTTATGCTCTGGGATTGGATCGTGACAGAAATTTTCTTTTTGGTTTTTTAACTACCGGTTTTGTTTATATTTATTTTCTTAACGCGGGATTGAAAGCATGCGCGAAAAAGAGAGAAAATGAAAAATAACATAAAAATAGTTTTTATCGGTACCCCTGGCGCGGCGGCAGAATGTCTTGATATTCTTGTGAGAAAGAAAATGAACATTGTCGGGGTTTTTACCCGCCCTGACCGTTCTGTTAAAAGAAGCGCTAAACCCGTGCCTCCGCCGGTCAAGAAAACCGCGCTTAAATACGGGCTTAAGCTTTTTCAGCCTGAGAAAATTTCAACAGAGAGCTCCATAAATTTGTTAAAGGGCCTTTCTCCTGATTTAATAGTTGTGGTTGCTTTCGGGGAAATTTTTAAAAAGGAAGTCCTTGATATTCCTCCCATGGGATGTATCAACCTTCATTTTTCTCTTCTCCCGCGGTTCAGAGGGGCTGCTCCTGTCCAGTGGGCGGTAATAAGTGGTATCAGCAAAACAGGGGTTACCGTTTTTTTCCTTAATGAAGCCCTGGATGGCGGGGATGTTATAATGAAAAAAGAACTTGATGTTCTGCCTTCTGATACGGCGGGAACTCTTGTGGAGAGGCTTTCAAAAATCGGCGGAGATGTTCTGGCGGAATCTATTGGTAAAATCGCGGGCGGTAAATTTGAAAGAATTCCTCAGGATAAAGAAGGCCTTTCCATGGCGCCGAAGCTAAGAAAGGAAGACGGCAGAATAGACTGGAATAAAAGCGCTTTTGAAACCGAATGTTTTGTCAGGGGCGTTTATCCATGGCCGGGAGCATTTGCTTTTTTTGCCCGCTCAGGCAAAAGAGTTATGATTAAAATACACAAAGTCAAGGTTTCCGGCTCAAAAGCCGGGAAACCGGGGGAAGTAATGGAATGTTTGGATAAATTGGTTGTGTCCTGCGGAAAAGGTGCTGTTGAAATTATCGAAGTTCAGCCTGAAGGAAAAGGAAGGATTAGCGCTGTGGATTTTATAAACGGGTATCATTTAAAACAAGGGAATTGTTTTGATTAAAAACCTGCTTATATGTGTGAGTAATTTTTTTGTGAAGCTCCGGAAATATAGGTTTTCCCCCGGGGAAGTTTTAATACTCTGCCCTAAATGCCTGCAGAGCAAGGATTGTCCCCGGAATATCCTGGGGAGCCATTTGGAGTGCGAGAGATGCGGCAGGTGCGATGTGGGCAGGCTCTTAAATCTGGCAGAGAAAGAGAAAGTAAACATAGTTTTTGTCCAGGGAGGCAGGCTTGCCGTAAAAACAGCCAGGTCTTCAAAATTTAAAGCAATAATCGCGATCGCGTGTAATTATGAACTTGCCGCCGGGCTGATGAAAATTCCCTTCAAACCTGTAATAGCCGTAAAAAACATAATATCTAACGGCCCCTGTGTTGAGACCGGGGTAAATATTGGTGAAGTCATAAATGGAATCAGGATTTTTACAACTTCCGAGAAAAGCCGCGTATAAAATTCTTCTCAAAGATTTTAAATGCCGCGAAAAAGAAAGCGGCCCCTCTCTGGACTTTTGCCACTCTTCTTTGGACAAAGCATATGTGACAGAACTTATAAACGGAGTAAGAAGATGGCAGAAACTGCTGGATTATATGATTGAAAAAGTGTCTTTGAGGAAAAAAAGGTTTATAAAACCTGATATTTTAATTGCTCTTCGTTTAGGCTTTTATTTTTTGTTATTTGATGTTCAAATGCCTGATTACGCGGCCGTTGATGAATCCGTTTCGCTGTTAAGTGATAGAAAGGCGAAAGGTTTTATTAACGCGGTTTTAAGAAAATATATAAGGTCAAAAGAAAATTATAAGTTTCCGGAAGGCAACACGGTAAAAGATATCGCGGTTACATATTCCCATCCTGAATGGTTTGTTGCCTGTATTGTCGATGCTTTTGGAAAGGGCAAAGCCTTAAGCGTTTTTGAAACCAACAACTCTATTCCTCCTGTTTGGCTGAGGTTGAATTCTCTGAAAATAAAGAGAAAAGAATTTGAGGACAGGTTAAGAGAAATGGATGTGGAATTTGAAAGAGACGGTGAATTTGATTTTCTCTACAAGGCAAGCCGTATAAGGGATTTGCTGTTAAGCCCTCTGTTTAAAGAAGGAGCTTTTTATGTCCAGGATAGAACTACGGTTTTGCCCTGCGCTTTTCTAAGCAGGGTTAATGATAGCGAAGTTCTTGATGTTTGTTCTGCCCCGGGAGGCAAGGCTACCCTTATTTCACAGCTTGGCAGCAATATGGTAAAAGTAACCTGTATTGATAAAACCAGGAAGAAAACGGATCTTATAAGGGAAAACGTAAAAAGACTGGGCGTAAGAAATATTGATGTTGTTGAGTGTGATTTTTTAAAAAGGTGTGATAAAATCGGTAATAAGAAGTTCAGCCGGGTATTACTGGATGTTCCCTGTTCAAATACCGGTGTCTGGAGGCGCAGACCTGATGCCAGATGGTTATTTACCATAGACAGATTAAACTCTATCGTAAGAATACAGAAAGAAATGCTTGAAAAGGCATTTTCATTTTTGTCAAAAGATGGGATACTTGTGTACAGCACGTGTTCTATTCTTGATGTGGAAAATAAAGATATAGTAGAGAATTTTTTATGTAGAAACGCGGATGCCCGGTTAATCAGTGAAAAGTTGACGATCCAGGAGAAAAAAGGCCCTGACGGTGGGTATTTCGCGGCTATAAAAAGGAGTTGACGGAACTTGAATTACGAATTAGTACAGCAGATGTTGTTTTTTGGAGGAATGGTCCTTTTTGCCGTCTCGATGGTTTTATTTCTTGGGCACTTTTTTTCTACAGAGAGGCAGTACGGAAAACCGGAGATAAGAACGTCTAGAACACCTTCACGTGAAAGAAGAAGGTATATTAGGATTACCGCGGGAACTGCTGTTAGGTACCATATAATACCAAAAAAGAAGAACCCTGTTTTTTGCAGTGTATCTTATATCAGGAGGGAGGGCGGCAGGATAATTTCCGAAGGAGGGGTTTACAGAAAAGGTTTTGCCGAGAATATAAGCGCCTCGGGTGTCTTATTTAAGGTCAAAGAATTATTGCCCGGGGACGCGTTTATTCATCTTGTTATTGAGTCACCCTCTAAAGAATACTTACTGGAAATTAATGGTAAGATAGTAAGGGTTGAAAAGAATCCAAATCTTGATTTTCATGAAGTTGCGGTTGCTTTCTTAAATCCTTCGCCTGAAGAAGAATCAAAACTTTCAAAATTTGTATCAGATTATTTCTGCTAATAAAACCGCGGATCGCGTAATCCGGGAGCGGGGAATACTTGCTTTTTTGAAAAAATTTTTATAAAGTGTCTGGGAATATAGGAGTACAATTATGCCGGATACATTTGCCATAACAATAATTTTTATAATTGCCGTTACTTTCCTGGGTGCTTTTATCAAGGGCCGAACAAAAGACCGGTGTTTGCGCCATTTTTCCGGTTATCCTGTTACACTTGAAAACAAGGATTCAAAGAAGATATGGGGAAAACTCCGGGTTGAAAACTCGTGTCTGGAGTTTGTATACGCGGAGCCTTATCTTGATGAAAAAGACAAGCATTTTGAAACAAGCTGTGTGGTTTATAAAAATGAATTCGGACAGATTTTTGTCCTTTTGCGATATGTTGACGATTTGTCCGGAAAAGAGCTGGCACGGCGCCATAAGATTTTGAAAAAATCTCATCATCCGGGGCGGTTGCCGGTTCTGGGAAGAAAAGTTAGAAACATATTTGGGACAGTAAAAGACTCCATAATGGAAATTGTGAACATGTTTGTTGGAAAGATGAAAACAGCTACTCCGATGGGAAAGATACTGAAGGGGCAGGATAAATATGTTTCACAAATTCAAAGCCGGATAATCACCGGAACGGGGATGTCATATGAACCTATATTGGAGAGGTATATTGGCAAAAAAGTTGTTCTGGGACTGATAAAGGATGGACAAAAATATGAGCTGTCCGGGGTTTTAAGGGATTATACGGCGGAATTTATTGAAATCATGGATGTTGATTACAGCCCGGGAGAAGATCAGATTCAGAGAAAAGCGGATATAGTTATTCCTCGAAGTTCCGGTGTCGTGAGGCATTTGGGAGAGGCGTAAAAAATAGTAATTAAGGAGGAATCGAGTGAGCGGTATTTTTGGGGTAGCTTCTAATAAGGACTGTGCGGAAATTCTTTTGTACGGCACAGATTACCATTCTCATTTGGGAACGGAATATGGGGGAATATCTGTTCTGGGTGATGATTTTGCCAGGCAGATTCATAATATAAGCCAGAGCCAGTTCAAGTCGAAATTCTTCGAAAACTGTAAACACATGAAGGGTGATAAAGGGATTGGGGTCATCAGCGCTTTTGAAGAACAGCCCATTTATCTGAATTCAAAGCATGGGCCGTTTTGTTTAGTCACAAATGGATTTATAGAAAACGCGAAGGAGTTGGCCGATGAACTTATGAGAAAAGGGATCTCATTTAGTGAAGTAAGTAAAGGCAATATCAATCAGTCCGAACTTACGGCTAAACTTATTAACCAGGGGGAAGATTTAGTAAACGGCATAGAAAAGATGTTTGACGTAATTGACGGTTCATGCTCCCTGTTATTGCTTAATAAAGATGGTATTTATGCCGCCAGGGATAAATGCGGTTATACTCCACTTGTCGTGGGACAACGGGAGGATGCTTTCGCGATAACTTCAGAAACCAGTGCTTTTTTGAATACCGAGTTTAAAATTATTAAATATCTTGAACCCGGGGAAGTAGTACTGGTTAACAAAAATGGTGTGGAGCAGAGGAAGCATGGTGGAAAAATTAACCAGATCTGCGCGTTTCTCTGGATATATACGGGTTTCCCGGCTTCAAGTTATGAAGGTATAAATGCGGAAACTGTAAGGGAGAAGTGCGGACGTTTTCTGGCGAAACAGGATAAAGATATTAAAGTGGATGTAGTTTCCGGAGTTCCTGATTCAGGAACGGCACACGCGATAGGGTACTCTATGGAGTCAGGAAAACCTTTCAGGCGTACGCTTGTGAAATATACCCCCGGCTACGGCAGAAGTTATACACCCCCTTCTCAGCAGAGACGTGATTTAGTGGCCAAGATGAAACTTCTCGCTATAAAAGAGATTATTGAGGGCAACAAGATTATTGTTTGTGATGATTCCATAGTCAGGGGAACGCAGTTTAAAAACTTTACCGTAAAGAAATTATGGGATGCCGGAGCCAGGGAAATTCACATAAGGCCTGCCTGCCCCCCATTAATGTTTCCCTGTAAATTCAACTATTCGACCAGGAGCATACATGAGCTTGTTACAAGAAGAGCTATCAGAAGCCTGGAAGGGTGTGATCTGGAAAATGTAAGCGAATATATAGACAGCGGCTCCGAGAAATATGAAAAGATGATAGACTGGATTACGAAAGATTTGGATGTTACTACCTTAAGGTATCAAACGGTAGAGGATATGGTTAAAGCTATCGGTGTTCCCAGGGAGAAGCTTTGCCTGTACTGCTGGACGGGAAAATGCCCGGGGGCGGGTAAAAATAGAGAGGAATAAAAAGAAATGGGCAGATTTAATATGGTAAATTCCTATTCCTTTGGAGTTATTGAGGTTGATAGCAAGAGATATGAGTCTGATGTTATAATTTACCCTGATAAGATTGATGATAGGTGGTGGCGTCGCCAGGGCCATAACCTTGTACTGGAAGATGTAGAATCTATTTTAGACTATAATCCGGATGTTCTGATAGTAGGCACTGGGTGCTACGGTGCGATGCAAGTTTCCCCTGAGGTTCGAAAAAAGATAGAATCACGAGGAATTGAATTTATAGCGGAAAAAACTGAGAAGGCCGCCGAAATTTTTAATGAGCTTTCAGCCGGAAAAAAAGTAGTGGCTGCTTTCCATCTTACCTGCTGAGAGGCAATGTTGTAAGTTTATCCCTTTCTCTCGGATATAATGTTTAACTACACTAAATATGTATAAAGATGCAGGTAGGTTACAAGGGGTTTACTGAAAAATAGGATATATTTTTGCTTATGTCTATAAGATGTCCACATTGCAAAAGGGAATATGATGTAACTCTTTTTGAATTTGGGAAAGATATAATTTGTGAGTGCGGATATAGACTTGGGTTAAAACATGAAGAGATTTTTAACCAGGTGGAAGAAATCTGCAGGCAATATGACCTGAAACTCGAGGAGAAAAAGATATCAGAGATACAAAGAGCTTCGGATGAGATAGCATCGCTTATATTGAATACCGATTATCAGCAGATTGATATAGAGATAGAAAAAGAAAAATTTAGGGAATTGATAAGAAAACTCGTTCCCGAAAAAATACATCTATATGATTTAATATATGAACCCCGCTTCAAACGACTTTGGCAGCAGTTTCGGGAAACAGAGGAAGAAGAATAAACCGCTATTTTTTATTAATAGAGATGTTAGCGGAATTAAGGATTTGTTAAGGAAGGAAAGGTTTACCCTATTAGAAAGCAGAAAAATAGAAAATTTACTTATAGAACAAATGTAACATGGACAGAAGAAAAGAAAGGAATTTTGTGTTCAGCCGGTAAACCAACTATCGAAGTAGCAACCCCTCCGGAATTCAAAGGGCATGAAGGGATATGGACACCGGAAGAATTGTTTGTCGCATCAGTTAATATTTGTATTAAAACCACCTTTTTACACTATGCTCAGAGGATCAATTTTGAATTTTTAAGCTATGAGAGCGAAGCAGAAGGAGTTTTGGAAAGAGTAAAAAATCAGTTTATGTTTTCCGAAATCAAAGTCAGGCCCAAGATTGTAGTTGCTTCGAGTAATCAAATCGAAAAGGCAAAAGAGCTTATAGAACTTGCTGAGAAGAATTGCCTTATATCTAATTCCATAGTATCTAAAGTTACAGTTTGTCCTGCAATAAAGGCAGGGTTATAAAATGGCAAATTTTAATCAAAGTGAATATATTTAATCATTATCATAAGAAGTATGACGCCTGGTATGACAAGAATAAGTTTGCATATTTATCAGAGCTGGAAGCCGTTAAAAAAGTTTTACCTAAAAGAGGTAAGGGGTTAGAAATCGGTGTCGGCACGGGGAGATTTGCCGCGCCTTTGGGCATTACAACCGGTATTGACTCATCAAAAAACATGATAAGGATTGCCCAAAAAAGAGGTGTGGATGCACGATTAGGTTTTGGTGAACGCCTGCCGTTTAGAAGCAGTTCTTTTGATTACGTAGCGATTATTATTACTTTATGTTTTGTCAGAGATCCACAAAAAGTTTTGAAAGAATCCAGAAGAGTTTTAAAGAAAAACGGGAAGCTTATTATTGGCATTATCGATAAAGATAACTTTTTGGGTAAATTCTATCAGAAAAAGAAGGGTGTATTTTACAAACAGGCAAATTTTTTCAATGTCAGGGAATTAACGGATTTAATTAAAACTACAGGATTCAGCCGGTTTTGTTATTATCAAATTTTGTTTAACTTTCCTAACAAAATAAATTCAGTTGAAAGGCCGCAAAAGGGGTTTGGCAAAGGTGGCTTTGTGGTTATTAATGCTAAAAAAATTTAAGAGAAAAATTAAGGAGTAGCTTTTTTCTTGACAAAGTTAGGAATACCTAATATATCTATCTGTGTCTAATATTTAAAGAAGAGGTGAAGATATGGTGGAACGGATTTCTTTAACCGATATGAACGCCGGTGAGACAGGTACAGCCGTTGAGTTTATTGGTGGGCGGGGGGTGCATAATCGCTTGTGCGCGCTGGGGATCAGGCCCGGGAAAAAGATTACCAGGGTAAACGCGGCTTTTGGGCGCGGCCCGATCATTGTGCGTGTAGGCAGCACACAGATAGCTCTTGGATTTGGGATGTCCTATAAGGTTATTGTGGAGGTAGAACGATGAAGAAAATACTGCTTATGGGTAATCCTAACGTGGGTAAGAGCGCAGTTTTCTCCCGGCTTACAGGAATACATGTAATTGCTTCCAATTATCCGGGAACCACAGTTGAGTTTACTCAGGGGACAATGAAAATAGGAGATGAGGAAGCCATTCTTATTGATGTTCCCGGTACATATGGCCTGGAAGCTACCTCTAAAGCAGAAAAGATAGCCGTAGAAATGCTTAAAGACGGAGATGCAGTTATTAATGTTGTTGATGCTACCAACCTTGAAAGGAATCTTCATCTTACATTGCATCTTTTGGAGAGAAATATACCGGTTATTATAGCCCTCAATATCTGGGATGATGCCAAACATAAAGGCATTACAATTGATGTTAAAAAGATGGAGGAGCTTCTTGGTGTTCCGGTAGTTCCAACCGTAGCGGTTACAGGAGAAGGCATTAAGGAACTGGTCTCGCGCATACCCCAGGCTTGTAATCCTAAGGTTGCCAGGCGTTCTGAGGAAGAAAAATGGACGGAAGCAGGCAGGATTCTTGACAAAGTTCAGTTATTACAACACCGGCATCACACACTGCTAGAAGTTATTGGCGATGCTTCTGTTAAGCCGCTGAGCGGGATTCCCATAGCCATTCTGGTTATGTTTGCCGCATTTAAAGTTATTCGCTTTATTGGGGAATGGTTAATCGGGAATGTTTTTGAGCCGATTTTTGAGCGGTTCTGGCAGCCTCTAATGATGCAATTGAGTTCAATTTTAGATCCGGGAAGTTTCCTTCGCTCTATTATAATCGGAAAGTTAATTGATGGGGAAATTGATTTTGTCCAGTCTTTCGGAGTTCTTACCACTGGCCTTTTTGTTCCTATAGGTATGGTTTTGCCTTATATTTTTTCCTTCTACATAGTTTTGGGAGTTATGGAAGATTCTGGTTATTTGCCCCGGCTGGCTGTGCTTCTGGATAACCTCATGCATCGAATGGGTCTTCACGGCTGGGCTATTATTCCTACGCTTTTAGGGCTGGGTTGTAATGTTCCCGGAATTATGGCTACCCGAATTCTTGAGAGCCGGAGAGAGAGATTGATAACGGCGACGATAATTTCTATAGGGGTTCCCTGTGCCGCTCTTCAGGCGATGATATGGGGATTAGTTGGGGAGCATGGCGGCAGGTATGTGGCAATTATATATTTGAGCCTTTTTGTAGTTTGGGTTGTTCTTGGCCGAATCCTGAACATGATTCTTAAGGGAGAAAGTCAGGGCTTGATTATGGAAGTGCCTCCTTATCGGATGCCGTCTCTACAAACAGTGGTTAAAAAACTCTGGATGAGGATGGCAGCCTTTTTAAAAGAAGCTCTTCCCATAGTGCTGTTAGGAATTATGGTGGTAAATATTCTTTATTTCCTGAAAATATTCGATGTTCTGGCTGATTTTGCCGCACCGCTTATTACTAATGTATTCGGATTACCTAAAGAGGCAGTTATAGCAATGGCGATAGGGTTTCTTCGTAAAGATGTCGCGGTGGGCATGCTTGGGACACTTGATTTGACTGCCAAGCAGCTTGTGGTTGCTGCTACCGCCCTGGCAATGTCTTTCCCCTGTATTGCTACTTTTGTTGTCCTATTTAAGGAGTTAGGTATAACTGATACGCTTAAAAGTGTCCTGGCCATGCTGATAAGTAGTTTAATTGTTGGAGGTTTGCTGAACGCGATTTTATAATACAACAGCAATTGCCTGGGTTTTAGCGTTTATTATTTACCACGCAGGAAGTATTCCTGGACTGGATTAGTTTGAGCGATTTATAGATTTAAATAATTTTCCTTGACAAAAATAGGGAAGCCTAATATATTTAGCTTTATCTAACAAATAGGGGGCAAAAGTGTCTAGGTTAATGAGTCCTGCTCTGGAAGATTATCTCGAGAGTATTTTAATTATAAAAAAAGAAAAGGAACATGTGCGGGTAAAAGATGTCGCGAAGTTTATTGATGTCAAACCTCCATCGGTTATAGAAGCTTTAAAGCACTTAGAGGAAAAAAATTTAGTTGTGCATGAGCACTACGGTTATATAAAGCTTACCAATGAAGGGCTTAACCAGGCGGAAAATCTCTACGAAAGACATAGTACATTGAAAAAGTTTCTCAACCGGATTCTTGGAATTGAAGAAAAAACTGCTGAGGAGGATGCCTGTAAGATTGAACATTATTTGAGCAAGGAAACTTTAAGGAAAATCATTGATTTTGTAAAATTTATTGAAACATATTCCGTTGAAGGAAAAAACCCCGATTGGTTGGAAAATTTTTATTATTTTAGCGAACATCAAAAACGCCCGGAAGGTTGTCCAAAAAAATGAAAAATTTTAAGTTTAATGGTAGGTATGTTTAATATCAAAACTTTTTTTTTGGCTTAAAAGTTAGGCATATATAACTTAATTACCTGCATCTAATAAATAGTCTTGGATCTGAAATATGAGGATGATGGCAAAAGGGCATACAAATAAAGAAGTAAAAGCAAAGCTTAATAATCTTTATGATGAGGTATTCTTACATGATGGTTATGGAGAAATAAAAGTTGAATTCCGCATTCTCAAGAAAGGACAGAAAGAAGTGATCATCCATTGTGGTAAACAATATAGGTTTGTAGTGAACTATGTTAGAACACAAGAGTATACCCCAATGGGCACAGGTAAGAGTACAAGAGCGTAAAAACATATCTGTTTAGCTTGCGTGCTTGTACCTTGCGCACTTAAAAAAGGGAGGTGAGAGACAAATAAGAATAACTTGTGACAATTGTTTTCTGTCAGCGTGGGGCTTGAAGAAATATACTGGTTTAGAAATTTATACAGAACAACTGCAGGGAAAACTTAGTGGGTAAGTTGCTTGCGGAAAAAAACAAAAGGAGAAGCAAGGAAATGTGTACTAAATGTACGGAAAAATGCAAAAGCAGGAGGAATCAGGGTTTTACGCTTCTTGAAATGCTTGTGGTAATCATGATCATGGGTTTCCTTCTTGCGATGATTGCCCCGAAATTATTAGGCGTTTTTCAGGATGCGGAGGACACCATCTGCGACAGCAATATTAAGGAGAGCAAAAAGTATGTCTCTGCCTTTGAGACACAGTATAGCAAATTGCCTGACAAGATGATGGTGCCTGCTTATTACGATGATACCGCCGGTACCTGGCATGGCCCGACAGAAGAAAATGTTATTGCAGATGGTAATGAGGTATTCACAAGCGCCATATTGGAAAGAATTCGCCTTATGCCGCATGTGTTGAATGTGGATGAAGTTGACGAAATTGTTAATGACCTGGGAATACGTGAAGTAGTTGTGTTAAATAATTCTGACGATGCAGATGGACCTGCTGGTTTGTGGGGCGGTGCTCCAGCGAATGATGCCTCACAATTTTGTTTAATTGACCTTACTGCCGCGCCGGCAGGCATGACCTGGCCGATGATTGGCGGAGGTGATAACGTTGGTGATGGCACGGGCTGGGCAAACCATGCTGATTGGAACGCGGTAGGTGAGGACATTGCTGATCCGAAATGGGCTTACAGGCTTATTTTGGGTATCGGCCCTGATAGCGAGTTAATGCACAGGATTATTGCCGCTGAAGGCCAGTGCCCTAGTTTTGAGCGGGCAGCGGCTGATGATACGATGTGGGGGTGGTATGTAGTAGTGCTTCCTCGTTTACAGGAAACTGTTGACAGCTTTTCCGGCAGTGGTGTGCATGAGGATATAACCTGCTGGGCAGACTCTTCTGATGCAACCTCACAAAAAAAGAGATTTGATTTGACCTATGTGGATGGGGAGTATAAGAGAGCAGCTTTTGACATTTTCTGCCCGGAAGGACACAGGTATCCGGAAGTAGTAGAGGCTTGGGGGATTGAAACTATTCATTAAACCTTCTAATCTCTATTAAAGGCTTGAAAGAAGGAGAAGGGGGTAGGTATCTTCTGTCCCCTTCCTTTTCTTCTTTAAAAAGTTTTTATAGATAGATAGATGGACAAATAAGACGGGATTATAATGTTGAGCAAAGCAAAGATTTCTTTTTTAATTTTCTTTTTTCTTTTTTCCCAGCTTACTTTTTGTACTGCAGGTGATGATTCCATTGCCATAATCCAGATTTACAATCAAAAAGATAAGGTTATCGGCAAAGAGGCAGGCATATTTATTTCAGAAAACGAAGTGCTTACACATTATTATGTATTTTCCGGTGTGGAAAGAGCGGTTTTAAAATCAGAAGGCAAAGAATTTGAAATAAAGGGGATTTGCGGAAGGAATACAGAGAAGAAGTTACTAAAGATAAAAATTGCTGAGAATGGATTTAAAAAGGCAGATTTTGCCAGGGAGATAAAGGAAAACGAAAAAGTATATATAAAGGTACCTGGAGAGGATGCTATAAGAGGGAAAATTATCTCTATAGAAGACAGGATAAAAATAGAAATAGACTCTAAAATGCCAAAGATAAGGGGGTTGCCTGTTTTTAATAAAGAGGGGCAGGTTTTGGGGATTATTGAGTTTTTTATCCGGGATAAGAATTATGTTTATGCTATACCTACCTTAAAGGGAATCTCTTTTGAAAATATCGGCCTTTTGAATATAAAAGAATGGAAAGAAAAAAGGGCTAAGGGATGGATGGAAAGTGATACAGGGAAAAGACAGATAATCGTTTATCTTATGGGAATGAGTAAGTATGAAGAGGCAACTATAAAATTAAAAGAGCTGATTAAAGAACATCCTGATGATAAGGAAGCATATTTTAAACTCGGTGTCTGTTACGGAAAATCAAAAAGATACAGAGAGGCGATAGAAGCCTATAAGAAATATAACTCGCTTTCACCTGATGATTTCAAAGCCCACTATAATCTTGGGATTTTATATATAAGTATGGCAGATATAGAAGCAGCAAAAAAAGAGTACAAACTTTTAAAGGGGTTTAATTCAAAAGAATCTGCCGCGCTTTCAGACAGGCTTCTTGAATACATTGAGAAAGAAAACCATGAATAAAATAAGTCTACAGTTAACAGTCTACAGTCGACGGTCGGCAAAAAAAAACAAAAAACTATGGACTATGGACTATGGACTATGGACTAAAACTGGTTTTACTCTCCTTGAAATACTGGTAGTTCTTATGGTTTTGGGTTTTCTTACAGCAATGGTTGCAGGCCACTTTTCCCGCATTAAAGGAGAGGCGGCTGTTACCACCGCTTTAAATGAGATGAGGGACATTAAAGAAGCAATAAGAGACAGGTTTTATCCTAATTTAGGGCTTATTCCTGAAGATTTAGGGCCGGATGATATACGGGGTAGTGGAGACGAAAAATCAGAATTTGCTATTAAGCTTCTTTGCCTGAGAGATGATGGCGCAAGTGAGCGGGCTGATATGCTTGTTTTTCTAACAGCATGTGGTAATCCTTCCTTGATAGATTGGGATAAATATAGTTATAAGGGTTGGAGAGGGCCTTATTTAGAACGGGAAATTACTGCTTATGATGATAAAGGAACACCTAATCCCGCGGATGACGAGTGGTATCCGTTAATTATTGACTCCTGGGGTAAGAGTGTTGACAGCAGCATTGATCCCGATGAAGTAATTGGAGAATATCGTGTTATTTATGATGAATTGGATGGAAATCCGGGATTAACCGGCGAAAATGAAAGATTATCATCCAGGATTGTCAGTTTTGGTGCAAATAGTATTGATGATGGTGGGGGAACAATACCTCTGCCTCTACCCGTAGATACTGGTGATGACTTGGCAATGTTTATTTTTGGCACTGGAGCTACGAGAAGACCGTAGGATAAAATCAAAATGCAGAAATCAAAAATTTATTTAAAACAAGGTTTTACCCTCATCGAAGTTCTGGTTGTTCTGGTTATTCTGGGTTTTATAGTGGCAATGGCGGCTCAGGTTTTTATGAAAGATGATGACCAGAAACGGTTTGACGAAACAAGGCTGAGGATGGCGGAGATTAAAAAGACAATTTTAGGTAGTTCTGGTTCTTATACGAATGGCCAGAGGCAATTTGCCGGCTATGCGGCGGATATGGGTGGATTGCCCAATTTGGTCGATGAAAATGGGGTTGCGGATCCAAATGGCCAGCCTAAGGGACTTTGGACGAGAGATTTTAATGCCGATGGTGACACAATTGATTTTGTAGATATACCAGATAGTGTTATATGGGGGTATAGAGCAATATCGCGAACCTGGATGGGGTGGCGCGGGCCTTATATTGAAGTTCCGCCTTTGAGAACAGGAGAAGTTCCAGGGCAGGAGAAATTAAATGACGGCTGGGGTAATCCTTTTCGTTTTACCATAGGAGGCGGAGATATTACGATTGAAAGTTATGGGGCAGATAATATCAATGATGTAGGCGGAGAGACAGGATACGATGTTGATATTGAAATAACGATAAGGGAGGCCGAATATATGGCACCTCTGGCAGGGAGAGTGAAATTGCCGTCTGTACTGCCCGGGTATACTTCCCCTGTTACAGTTAGTTTATATGTTCCTCTAAATGGTGTTGAAACTTTATTAAATCCTACTCCAGATGCTATTTCTGGTGACCAATTTGATGCGGATCAATACTTCCGTTTTGAAACTGGTGCAGTAGGAACGGGTTTGTATAATGGGAATATTCCCGTTGGCTTAAGGAGTATTTTTATTTCGGATAGTACTCCTGTACCAAATACTAAGACCGCTCAACGAATTATTACCATTGAGCCTACTGGCAACTGGCTGGGGGATATTGAGATACAGTAACAGCAGAGAACAAGCGAACAAGTTACAAGTTTACAAAAAAGGAAAATAATGAGAAATCACCAATTGCCAATTAACCAATCAACCAACAACGGCTATGCTCTTTTAATAATGACAGCAATAATTTCTTTTCTGGCAATAACGGTTATGATTTGTGCTTTTGTGTTGAGTCATGAGGCAAATAAAGATGAGAGATATGATATTACCCGGCAAAGAATGCTGGATGTAAAAAGAGCACTTATTGGCAGGTTAACTGATATTAGCGGAGGAGAGGATATTACTTCTTGCGGCGGCTTTATAAATGATTATGGAGAACCTGATAATATAGACCCTTTTGGAACGGGCAATTTTTCAGGTGTTTTACTGGATAGAAATAGTGTCGCCTGGATAGGGTTGCCTTATGTTTATAATAGTGAATTTTGGGCAGGGTATCGCGGGGATTGTTACTTAGACGAGTGTGGCGGCACGTCTGTTTTCAGAGATGGTTGGGGTAATAACATAATAGTTCGTTTCATAGCTGACCGGATAGAAATAGAAAGCTGGGGCAGTGATGGGATAAATGATGGCGCACCTCCCCCCGCCGATTATGACCGGGATATAGTTGATACTTTTTGTTGGCGGAGGCCTCAAGTAGATATAACTATAAAAAATAATGTTGTTGCGGGAGCAAACCTAAATGTGGAGTTACTTTATTCCTGGCGGGGGAATGTTCAGACGGAATTACAGAATCATAATTTTACTTTTGTGGGAGAAACACACCTGTTTAATTTTGTTGACATTGTTCATGGCGGCAGCGGGATACCGGTAGGGTTAAGGAAAGTTGTTATTCGCGATGCGGCGGCGGGTAATATAGTAAAGGTAATTAAAATGTTTTGCCTTCCTTCTGGTAATGGAACATATACATTGGAAGAAATAGAATATTCAGGATAATGAAGAATAAAATCTTATCAATAGAAATTTGCGGCAATGCTCTTAGAGCTGTTGTGGTAAAAAGAAGAGGCGGAAAAACGGTTTTTCTCGCGTCCGCTGAGGTTTTTGTATCTCAGGCAGGCCCAGGCGCTTTACAGGAAGAAGCTGTTAAAACCCTTCTTGGAAAATTAGGGAATTATCCAAAGCAAGCGGTGTTAGTGAGTTCGGAGGTGAGTTTTTTAACAAGCGAATTGCCTATACCCCATGGGGCAAAACTATCTCCGGATAAGTTACTTGAAGCAGTTAAGTGGGAAGCTCAGCCTTATTTGAGTTTTAACGCGGCTGAAGGATTTTTCGGCTATAAGCTGCAAACAGGCAGTTATAAGAATAGGAAAACCACCCCCGCGGTAATAACGGCTATGCCCCGTGATGCTTTTGTTGAGCTATCTGATATATGCAGGAAGTGCGGTATAAAACTGCAATCTGTATACGCGAAAGAAAATGCTTTCGCTTTTTCTGTTAACCTGCTGCAAAAAGGTTCCTCGGGGAAAATTATTATCAATGTAGAGGGAAATTCAGTCGCGGCTGCCCTTATAAATTGTGAAGGCCCTGTTTCTTTTCATGATGCTCATCTTGACAGTGTTGAGACACTTGTTTCCGAGTTAGGGATAAATAAAGAAGATAAATATGAAGTAGTTGCGGCAGGCGATCAGGATGGTAAAGTAACCGATCAGCTTAAAAATATGTTCGGGTTCCCGGTGAGAAAATGGAAACCTCAGGATGATGTGTGTTGTTTTAATACAGAAACTTCCATGAATGCCGGTCCTCAGTACGCGTCTGTTTCAGGTGCCGCTCTGCATGAATTAGGGTTTTTGGGAAAAAGCTGCCTGGGTATTAATGACAGGATCAGCTTGGTAAAAAAACTTAAGAAGAAAATCCATATTTTACCCATTGCGGCCGTGATTATTATAGCTGTAGGTTTTTTACTGCACTATGGATATATGAAATTTTCTTTTGCTAAATATTCCTTGCAGCTGAAAGTTTTCGAAGCTGAAAAAAAGGCAATGCAGGATAACGCGTCGAAACTGGAAAATCTAAAAACGCGGGTAAGCAAAATCCAAAATAAAAAACGGTATATTGAACAGGTACTTCCTGCTCAGCAGAAAACATTATTTGATTTATTTGATGGTATAACCCGGGAAATCCCCGCCGATCTTATATTAGATAGAATATTATATGAAAACGATGAAATTTTCCTGGAAGGCGGCGGCCTTTCCGCCAGTTCCATTACGCGTTTTGTTATGACGTTGAGGAGCCTTAAGGCGGTTGTTAAAGACGCAAAGCTTGAAACTATTAGCGAGAAGCACGTAAAAAACGAAGAATCACAGTTGTTTGTGTATCAGTTTAGAATTAAGATAGTTTTGTAGAGCGAGTGTAAAAATGGCTAAAAAAAGTATGACCAGGTTTGAGCAGATGGGCATTATTGCCCTTGTTGTGGTTATAGCATGTTTTTTTTATGTTAAAAAGGTTTATGATCCTGAGAGCAAAAAATTTAAGGCCCTGCGTAAAAAATGCTCCAAACTTTTTAGCGAGGTTAGAATTCTAAAATGGCAGCAAAAAGAGGGGAAAGATATTTTTGTGTTAATAGAAAAAAATACTGAAAAATTACGTGAAGAGCAAACTAAATTCGGTGAGGTACGGTTATCATTAGCCGGAAGGGAAGATTTGCCTCAGGTTTTAACTGCTATTAACCAGATAGCCGCGGCCAATAATTTGAGAATAAATGAGTTTAAAGATGTAGATGCCAGTTCAAAAACAGATAAGCTTAAGACAGAAGAGATGTATGAGCTTAGAAGAAGCAGGCATAGCCTGGTAATGTTCGGTAATTTTGTAAATTTTAAAGCTTTTTTAAAGAGCATAGGGCAATTACCTAAGCTTGTTACTGTTGAAAATGTTGTAATTGAACGTGAGAGGAAAAGAGATATTTTAAAAATAACCTTGTTGATTGCGATTTAATCGTTGCGCGGAATTCCGCGCAACGATTACCCCTCGGTTAGTTTCGCGAAGTAAAACTGGCGGGGTCATGTAAGAAAGAAATCATGTGCTTTAGCCCGTGGAGATTTATTTTGCCACATTCTGGATCACAAAAAAATTGAGGTAGAGAAATGAATATGTTAAAAAGGTTTCTTTCAGTAATCATTTGTTTTTTTATTGGAATGGGTTTTCTGTGTGCTGAGGAAAATTCTTCAATAGAATGTGAACGAGATCCTTTTAATGTCAGCGCAGAGCTGCTTAAAAAAACCATCTCCGAAAAATACGTTTATTTTACAGGGCAAAGCTCAAATAAATTCAGGCTGCCCAGGATTGAAATTACCGGTGTTATGGTTGCCGGCAGCAAGACGATGGCTACTGCGAATATTGAAACACTTGGAGATGTAACATTGAAGCCGAATGACATTGTAGTCTTCGCGCCTTCGGTTTCAGGAAGTAAGAGTTTTAATTCTTTTACTATAAAAGAAATTACCCCTAGTGAAATGGTTATTTTATTAGAAGGTGGATATATAATCCATGGAAGATTCAGGTGAGGACAGCGCGTTTAAAAAAGAGGTAGACTAGAATGAATTTACTACATAAGTTATTATTTCCGATTATGATTTTTATTATGTTAGTTTTTCCTTTATTTTCATCTGATGCGTATGTAGATGAATCTCAGGCCGGAAAATCACAAAGAATCGAAGTCTTTGATTTTAAAAATACACCCATGTCTGATGTCCTGAAGGTTTTTACCGAGCTGACCGGTAAGAATGTGATTTCAAGCAGGGATATTATGAAACTCAAGGTAACACTCTTTCTGAAAAATGTTACTTCTGACGAAGCGCTTAAAACCTTGTGTAAGCTTTATAATTTTTGGTACAGCGAGGAAGATAATGTTATCCGTGTTATGACAGCACAAGAGTATGGGAAGGAATTGACAATCAGGCGGGATGAAAAAACCATTGTTTACAAACTTAAATATGCGTCTTCCCTTGCGGCTGCTGATTTGCTTGAAAATCTTTTCGGGGATCGTATTCAATATAAAGAACCGGGTGAAATTGAGAGCTATGGCCATGTGGGAACAGAAGAGGGCATGGGGGGAAGGAGTCGAGATAATTATCGCGGAGGTGGAAAAAGAGGCTATAACACAGAAACTAAAAGAGAATATTACCTCGATGATAATAATATGCAGGTAGAAATAGGGAAACAACTTACTTCTAAAAGAATTGAGCAACTTGAAAAGTCTGCCGCGGATCACCAGCTAGAGCTTAAAGATATTTTTGATGCCAGGCAAAGCAGAGCAATTGTTTATCTGGCTGTATTCCCGCGAAATAACTACGTGATCTGCCGCTCGGTTGACCCCAGGATTTTAGAAGAAATAAATAGTTTTCTTGAAGAAATAGATACTCCTACATCTCAGGTTTTGCTTGAGTGCAAGATTTTAGAAATAACGCTGGACGATAATTTTAAATCTTTTTTTGATTGGAAATTTAAGCCTGGTTCCAGTGATATAATTGTTGGAAACTTTACCAATTTGACAGCGCCGAACTTTATTTATTCTATTATTGATAAGCATATTGAAGCCCGCGTTGAACTGCTCGGCCAGGATAATAGGCTCAAAGTAATAGGGACACCGATTATCCTGAGCGCTAATAATGCCCCCGGGGAATTTTTCGTTGGAGAAAAAAGGCCGATTACAGTTAATTATGAACAGGAAATCAGGGAATTTGAAGACCGGACTACAGAGACTGTACGTCCGGTTATAGAGATGAAAGATATCGGAACAAAAATAACCATTACCCCATCTATAAATGAGGACAGAACGGTGACAATGAGGTTTTTGTTGGAAGTTGATAGTGTAAAAAATGCCGGAGCAGCTATAACTATTGTTACCGAAAAGTCAGGTGCTGTAGAGGTGCCTATAGATGTGGTAGATACATCCCGTGTGGAAAATATCATAGTGGCTAATGATGGCAGTACTTTAGCTATTGGCGGGCTTATAAGAGAGACCCTTCAAGATAATGACCATAAAGTTCCACTTTTGGGAGATATTCCCCTGTTAGGATTTTTCTTCAGAAAAACAGAGAAAGAGAAGAAACAAAAGGAACTTGTTTTCCTGATTACACCGCATATTATGATGACGCCGCGGGAAGGGCAGGAAGTGTCTAATAATTGTGTAGCTGAAATATCAGAGCACCCCTTTATTAAAAAAAAGCAGGGAAAGTTATTACGTTATGATGAGGGAATGGACTTACTTTATTCTGAAGGAGATCCCATTGAGGAAAAAGAAGTTAAGCTCAAGTCGCGCAGGGCGGTAGCTCAAAAACATGTCAAACTGGCCGAAGAATATGTAACCGGAGGTATGTTTGACAAGGCAAAAGAAGAATATGAAGAAGCTTTGGAAATTGACCCCGGCAACAGTAAGGCAAAGAAGGCCCTCTCAAAAATTAAGAAAAAGATGTTTAAAAAAACAGAAACTAAACTTGATTCAGATAAGATAAATGCTTATATCATGATGGCTGATGAGTGCGTGAATAGGGGCTTATTTAGCGAGGCCGCAAAGGAGTATAAAAAAGTGCTTAAACTTGATCCGGAAAATAAAGGGGCCAGGAAGCGGCTTGCAGAACTCGATAAAAACACATTGAAAATTATGTCAAAAAGGAATGAGTAGAAACGTAAGGAGTAGAAAATAAAATGGACATACGCGGGCTTTTAAAAGACACTGTAAAAGAAAACGCTTCAGATTTACATCTTACCACAGGCAGTCCGCCTCTTTTGCGAATTCATGGAGAACTATGTCCTGTTGGAGACAAAAGGGTATTGCCGGGTGATACAAAAAAGGTTATTTTTGAACTGCTCTCATCCGAACAGAAAGATTTGTTTGATAAAAAACATTCTATTGACCTTGCGTATACTTTTGAAGGCTTGGGGCGTTTCCGTATAAATGCTTATCGCCAGAAAGGCACAATTACTATTGCTTTTCGCAGGCTTTCCGATGCGATTTTAAGCCTTGATAGTCTTGGGTTGCCTGAAAGCCTTCATCGGCTTTCTGACCTGCGCGATGGCCTGGTTTTGATAACCGGCCCTACCGGAAGCGGTAAAAGTACTACACTGGCAACACTTATTGATATGACAAATCAGACTAAATCATGCAATATTATTACTATCGAAGATCCTATTGAATATGTGCATGAGTATAAAAAAAGTGTTATTAACCAGAGAGAGCTTTATACCGATGTAAATTCCTTTTCAGAAGCGATGCGTTATGCTTTAAGGGAAGACCCTGATGTTATTCTTGTCGGAGAGATACGGGATGTAGATACAATGCGTACTGCTGTTACTGCTGCTGAAACCGGACATTTGGTTTTTTCAACTCTTCACACCCATGATTGCGTTTCATCTATCAACAGAATACTGGGAGTTTTTCCGCCTATTGAACAGCAATATATCAGACAGCAAGTTTCCGAAGTTTTAAAAGCGGTGGTATCTCAGCGATTGTTAAAATGCGCGGATGGAAAAATACGTATTCCGGCTGTTGAAGTTATGATGATAACAAAAGGTATAGGGAATTTAATACGCCAGGGTAAAACAGAACAAATATATTCAGCTATTGAAACAGGCGGCGGGTTCGGCATGCAGACAATGGAGCAGTCACTGGTAAAGCTTTATCAACAGGGAAAGATTGATAAAGATACTCTCTTCAAAACAGCGAAGAATGTAAAACTTGTTGAAAAAAGGATTAGCTGAAAATGATTGGGGAAGCATTAGTTGAAAAGGGAGTTATCAATAGGAATCAACTGGATGAAGCTCTAAGGCTTCAAGTTAAAGATAAAAATGTCTTAGGCCGTATTCTGATTAAATTAGGATACTGTTTTGAAGAAGATGTTGCCCGTTCTATAGCTGAAATTTATGAATTACCTTATATAGATTTGGTGGAGTTGGATATAGATTTAAGCACAATAAGGTATATTCCGGGAAACCTCGCGTTCAGACACAGTATTATTCCGGTAAAAATAGAAAATAATACTTTATTCATTGCTTGTTCTAAACCTCTGAACGTACAGGTTGCCGCTAATTTGCGCAGGTTGTTAAATAAACAAATTGCTTTTTTTATTGCCAGTGATTCTGCTATCAATACTTTGTTAAAGAAGAATTATGCCGATAGTATAACTTTCTCCGGGAAAATACTGGCAGAAAATGACATTGACCAATCTATTGTTGATGTTTTAAACGAGTATGTTTCCGATGCTTTAAGACAAAGGTCTTCAGATATTCATATTGAGCCTCAAAAAGATAGATTGCGCGTAAGATTTAGAATTGACGGTGTATTAAAAGAAATAAATACTTTGTCAAAGGAATTATCACCGCCGCTTATTTCCAGGATTAAAATTCTATCCGGGTTGGATATTGCTGAAAAGCGTGCTCCCCAGGATGGAAGTTTTGTATTCGAAGATGTGGATGGATCCACGGATATTCGTGTTTCAGTCTTACCTAATATACACGGAGAGAAAGCTGTGTTACGCCTTCTTCCCTCGAAAAAAAGAGTGATTACTCTGTCGGGGTTAGGAATGGAAAAGGACTGCCTGAAGGCCTTCAAAATGTTAATAAAAAGGCCTCATGGTATTATTCTTATTACAGGCCCGACGGGGAGCGGAAAGACAACAACTCTTTATTCTGCTCTTTCCATGATTCGTTCCGCGAGAGTTAATATTACTACTATTGAAGATCCTGTAGAGTACCAGATTGAAGGTATTACCCAGACACAGGTAGACCATGCCCATAAGATTACGTTTGCAAAGGCACTCAAGAGTATTTTACGTCAGGATCCTGATATTATTATGGTGGGCGAAATTCGCGATAAAGAGACGGCTGATATTGCTTTAAGGTCCGCTTTGACAGGGCATCTGGTTTTTTCTACACTGCATACTAATGATTCTTCCAGTGCCCTTACGCGTCTGGTTGATATGGGTTGTGAACCATTTCTGGTCAGTTCCACCGTGTGTGCTATTTTGGCCCAGCGATTGGTAAGGGTTAATTGTGAATTCTGTAAAAAGCTGTTTAATCCGCTGGGAAGTGAATTTGAAGAAGATACAAATTGGTTTCATGGTGAAGGATGTAAGCACTGCCAAAA
>JAGLRQ010000026.1 GCA_023136205.1 Candidatus Auribacterota bacterium | reverse complement strand
ACAAGAGCACTGAGCCGTACACCGGGGTGATTGTTGGTGTAAGGGCGGACGAAGAGGGAAGCCGCTCAAAAGAACGGTATTTCTCCCCGAGAGACGGAAATAATGATTGGAATTTAGGCGATCAGCCGCCGGAATTCTGGAATCAGTATAAAACGGATTTTGCCCCGGGGACACACGTAAGGATACACCCTTTGCTTGACTGGACAGAGCTGAATATCTGGGAATATATCAATAGAGAAAACATCCCTGTGGTGTCCTTGTATTTTGATCAGGGGGAAGGCAAAAGGTATCGTTCCCTTGGCTGTGAGCCTTGCACCGATCCCGTGGAATCTACGGCAAAAAACGTAAAAGAGATTATTGAAGAATTGAAAACGGGAAAGTTCGCGAATATAGCTGAACGCTCCGGAAGATCGCAGGATAAAGAAGACGGCGGCGGGCTTGAGGATTTGCGAAAAGACGGATATATGTGAGTTGAAAAAATTATGAATATTGTAATAGTAGGCCATGTTGATCACGGTAAAAGTACCATCATCGGAAGGCTTTTGGCGGACACACACTCATTGCCTGAGGGAAAATTAGAACAGGTAAAAGAGAAGTGCCGGCGTAATTCCAGGCCTTTTGAGTACGCGTTTCTCCTTGACGCGCTCAAAGACGAGCAGTTACAGGGAATCACGATTGATGCGGCGCGCTGCTTCTTTAAAACCCGCAAAAGGGATTACATCATCATTGACGCGCCCGGGCATATAGAATTTCTGAAAAACATGGTAACCGGTGCTTCAAGAGCCGAAGCGGCATTGCTGGTGATCGACGCCAATGAGGGTGTACGGGAGAATTCCCGCCGGCACGGGTATATGTTGTCAATGCTCGGCGTTGAACAGGTAGCAATACTGGTAAATAAGATGGATCTGGTCGGCTATGATGAAAAAGTATTTAACGCGATTGTGTTGGAATATACCCGCTTTTTAAAGAAAATAAACATCACCCCCCACGCGTTTATACCGGTAAGCGGAGTAACAGGCGATACCATTGCCGCGAATTCAGACAATATGAAATGGTATAAGGGAAAGACAGTGCTGGATATATTAGATTCGTTTGAGACAGAGGAACAGCCGAAAGATAAACCGTTTCGGATGCCTGTACAGGATGTTTATAAATTCACCAGAGACGGCGATGACAGAAGAATTGTGGCGGGAACCATCGAGTCAGGAAAGATAAGCGCCGGGGATAAAGTAGTATTTTACCCGTCAGGGAAGAAAAGTACGGTCAAATCAATAGAACTTTTTAACAGGGAAGCCTCTGGTTCCATAAACGCGGGATACGCGGCCGGGTTCACACTGGAGGAACAGATATATATTAGCAGGGGAGAAATGGCTTCTCTTGAATCCCAGAGAAAACCGGCGGTTACCTCAAGGATAAAGGCTGATTTATTCTGGTTAAGCAGGGATCCAATGGAAAAGAAGAAAACATATTATTTAAAAGTGGGTACGGCAAAGGTAGAGGTAAAACTGGAAGGGATAGCGAATATCATTGACGCGTCAAACCTCGGCAATGCGGTAAAAGAACGGATAGAAAGGCATGATGTTGCCGAATGCGTATTAAAGGCCAATAGAGCCATTGCATTTGATCTTGTCCATGAATTTTCCGGCACAAGCCGTTTTGTTATCGTAGACAATTATGAAATAGCAGGCGGCGGAATTATCCGGGAGGCACTGGAAGATAAACAGAGCCGGATCCGCGAGAAAGTGATGCTCCGTAATTATAAATGGGAAAGCACAACTATCCCGCCTGGAAGAAGAGCGGAAAGATATAACCAGAAACCTACGCTTATTCTTATAACCGGGCAGAAAGACACAGGGAAGAAAAGGCTGGCAAAAGCATTGGAACAAAAACTGTTTAATGACGGAAGGTTTGTCTATTTTCTCGGCATAGGCAATGTTCTGTATGGTGTGGACGCTGATATAAAAGGCAGTCAGAATAATAGGGAAGAACATTTGAGAAGGCTTGCCGAGGTATCGCATATTCTGCTTGACGCGGGGACCATACTGATTGTAACAGCAATAGGCCTGGGGCAGGACGACCTGGAGATTATCAAAACAACGGTTAACCCTGATATGATAGAGACGGTATGGCTTGGCGAGGACGTATCAACGGATATCGCGTATGATTTGCATATACCTTTTCTTGAGTCGGAGGAAAAAGCTGCGGATACCATTAAAGAAATGCTGCGGCGCAGGGGATTGATATTTAGTCCGTGGTGATCCGGAGAAACATGAACAACAACTCAAACCTTAAATGGCACAAAGGCAAAGTTACTTATAATGAGCGCTGCCGCTTGCTTAATCAGAAAGGCCTGGTGGTTTGGTTCACCGGGCTTTCCGGTTCGGGCAAGTCAACAATAGCTGTGGAGCTGGAAAAAGAATTGAACGCGAGAGGAAAAGCTGTTTACAGACTGGATGGAGACAATATCAGACATGGCCTAAACTCTGATCTTGGCTTTTCCGAAGAAGATAGAAACGAAAATATCCGGAGGATAGCTGAAGCCGCGGCATTATTTAAAGACGCGGGATTGATCACTCTCGTATCATTTATTTCACCTTATAGAAAAATGCGGGAGTTCGCGAAAACAAAGGCCGAAAAGGACGGCTTCATAGAAGTGTACATAAAAGCAAGTCCTGAAACATGCGCGCAAAGAGACCCCAAAGGCCTATATAAAAAAGCCGCGCAAGGCGAAATCGATAATTTTACCGGCGTTACTTCACCATATGAAGAACCGGAAGATCCGGATTTAATCATAGATACAACACGGCTTACGCTTAAAGAGTCAGCGCGAAAGGTTTTAGAATTAACACTGGTGAAGATTTTGTCATAAGAAGTTGAAAGAATATTCGAATGAAGAAGATAGAATTATTTAAAAGCCGCGAACAATAGATTAAATTTATTCTTGTAATCCGTCAGGAGTTTTTATGATAAAGGAATATGTAGTGCTTATTGGCAGGGGCCGTTCGGGTACAAGCTGGATGGCTGGTATTATGAACACCTACTATCACTGCGTTTATAAGTACGAGCCATACCTCAAGATTCCGTATCGCGGCTGGTTTGACAGTTTAAATAAGCCGGATGCGGAAAAACTTCGTGCTCAATTTGAAAAGCTATGCCTGCAATGTCATCATGGAGTCGATATGCCCCCGTTCTTACCAAAGTCTTTCCGGCCGCAAAACCCAATTCTACTTCATGCGCTATATGCCCTGGCTAATAGGGTGAAACGGTGTAAAGGCCTTTATGAATATTACGGTAAGCCGCGACTTAACCATGCTAAGCACGAAATTTCAGTCTTGATTAAACAGGTTAATTTTCCAAGCGAAAAGCTTCCCGATTTCTGCCGCATTCTTAAGCCGAAGATAGTTGGCCTGGTTAGAAATCCTTTTGCGAATGTTGCTTCGCACTTAGTCGGAGTAAAAGGACATTTATTCAAAGGAGTGCGTCCAAAATCTCCTCAGCCGGATTTGGAAAAAGGAAAAGCTAAAAGCTTACGTGCGAAAATAAATGGACTTCTTCGCGAGGAAATTGTTCAATCCGGCAACAAGTCGTTTTTGAAATACTCAGATGGCCTTGAAAAAATGAATCTACAGACTTTTGGTGCAGTCGCGTGGCGAATTCACGTAGAACCTATGGTCGAATTTATAGAGAATTATGATAACGGGTTATTGATAGTATATGAGGATATGTGCAGGGATCCGCTTGGAGTATCAAAAAGGATCTTTGACTTTGCAGGATGGGAAATGACGGAATTTACCAAAGATTATATCAAGAAGACGACTACGGAAAAGAAAATACATAGATCAACACTCAAGTCCTATTACAGTATATTCAAAGATCCCAGGAAGAGTATGAATAAGTGGAAGACTCAGCTTTCTGATGAGGAGAAGAGAGATATTGCCTTGGTCATAAAGGATTCACCTTTGAAAAAGTTCTGGCCGGATCTGCCACTGTAGGGGAGAGAAGTGACTAATCAAAAAATAAACTTTTCTGATGAAAATACTTGATAATAAACAAAATGTTGATGTGCTTAGCTCCGATGTTATTAAAAAAGGGCTTTGTTCTATTTGCGGCACTTGTATCGGGATCTGCCCCTTAAACTGTTTAGGGATTAATAACCATACCTTAGAGCCAATTAAAGTTAATGATAAATGTAATAATTGTGGTTTGTGCTTAAAAGTTTGCCCCGGCTATAATATTGATTACCCAAATCTTTATAAAACGGTTTTTGGAAGCATGTTAGAAACCAGGCAGCATTATGGGATATACCGGAAATGTTTTTATGCCAAGGCAAAAAATATTAATATAGATAGTTGTGCCAGCGGCGGTGTTACAAGTGGATTGGCTAAATTTCTCTTGGATGAAAAAATAGTCAAAGGAGTAATCCTTGCGGGATATTCTGAACAGAAGCCATGGGTACCTGAAGGTAAACTTGTTTTTAATGGCGAAGATATAATTAAAAACTCAGGGTCGAAATATGTATGCATACCTGTTAATTCGTTACTAAAAAAAATCAAAACACTTGAAGGTAAATACGCGGTTATCGGTGTTCCCTGTGCGATAGAAAGTGTAAGAAAACTTCAAGATATAAGTAGTATTTTTAGACAAAAAATCCTTTTGACCTTGGGAATTTTTTGCGGGATTAATGTAAAACAGACAGTTACAGAAAAGCTATTACGTGAACAGAAGATCAACAAAGCTACGATAAAAAAATATTCTAATAGAGATAAGATTAATGGGTATCAAACAAAAATTATTTTGGCAGATGGTCGGGTGAAACAAATCAATGAACTCTGGGGGCAGCGCCCCCACATCCTCTTGTCACCCTATTATTCTCCCTTAAGATGCCAACTATGCATAAATCATACTAATGAATTTGCTGATATAGCAATAGGCGATACTTGGGATAAACACGGCGACTTGAATCTTGTGCTGGCAAGAACACAAATAGGTGAAATTATGTTAGAAAAGTTTAAAACAGCGGGTCATCTTTATACCGAGAAAGCAGAATTTTATCATGCGAAAGTTATTGCCAATAAAAAAATAAGGACTGCGATGTTTCTAAGATATCACAAAAATAGAGAAGCTTTACATGAATATCGCGTTTATGTTGAAGAAATAACCAAAAATATGAAATGGGCCACAAGGGGTAAGTTTTTATGTTTATTTTTTGTTATAATTTTTAAATTTCCTTTATTTAAGTTCTTATATTGTAATTTATTATGGAAACTGAAAATTGCGTTTCCGCTGTCAAAAAGGTACTATAGTAAATGGGAAAATATAATTATTTTCTCAAAAAAACACAATTGATTTTATTTTCAAAAAGTATAGAATACGGCCGGTGTTTACTTAAATTATAACCTGAGGGTATCACAATTTTTGTTTAAATTTTTTAAGTTTCAAATATAACTTGGGAAATGTCTCTTTTAAGAGTGTCTTTATTTTTAATATAG
Organism: Candidatus Auribacterota bacterium; assembly: GCA_023136205.1. Classification (GTDB taxonomy): domain Bacteria; phylum Auribacterota; class UBA6266; order UBA6266; family UBA6266; genus JAGLRQ01. Next base: position 12,043 of record JAGLRQ010000026.1, on the reverse strand, counting down.
TGCGTTCTCCGCTGAATAAAGCCAGATGTTTTACATCATACACCCTGTTTTTAAAAAAACCGGCCTTTTCAAATCTATAGCCGAATGTCTCAATGTCTTTTCTAAAAAGTTCTCCGACAACCCGAATGGTTTCTTCAGTATAGTAAAAGCTATAATGTTTACGATTAGATATATTTACCGGCAGCAGCTTGGTGTTTGCGCCTGTTTTTTTGGTAATATATTTCCAGTCTTTATCCATGTTCTCGAAGCGGCCGATAAAATCTACGATAATATTTCCCTTATTGTCAGTGATATAATCGAGTTGCGGAATCAAAAGGTAGCTAGGAATTTTTTTAGATAATATCCACTGGTTAAACGCGTCTATATTATCCAGGCGATTAATCCGTTTGTAATAAAGATAGAGGGAAACAAGCCTGTCCCAGGGGTTTCTTAGAAAAGTGAATTTAAAGTATTTATTAAAAGTGCCTTCAGGTATAAACGGTTTTATCAAAGAGATGGGACAATGATGCCAATACGTATGAGTTAATCCGTATTTTGCTTTTTCCTCTTCGCTTATCTTCCCAAATAGGCTCTGTATACCTTCCCTTCCGATACCCAGCGCGGCATTTATGCTGGTACCGGCACTTTTAGGTATATGAATAAATATACACTTATATTTATGAAAGATAGGCATTTTTACTCTCCGATAAAGATACTTGTGTTATGTTGTTTTATTCTATCACATTTTTACAAGAAACAAAACTCCGTACACTCTTTGTTTTGGGAATTTGTGGGAAAAAATTTAAGTCGTATTATAGAAATGTTAAATTAAAAAAGTTAATTGGCTTTTATAGACTTTTTATGTTAAAATATTCTCTATATTTCTGTTATTGTTATAACAATAACAAGCAAAGTCAGGCCGTATTAAATCGGAATTAAATTGACTTAACATATTTATGCTATCTATATGTATTATGTGCAGTTTTATAGCTGGGGTATATTTTGGCAAATCGAAAGGTTTCCCTTTTGGAAAAAAGGAATTTGGGTGGTCAATTGGTATCTATAAAGGGAAGGATCCTTTCAACTGTATTTCTCTCTCCAGTATATGAATCCGACCTTAACTGCAAAAGATGTTACTGATGCAAAAGCTATCTGCAATTTTTTTTAATTCTTGGCAGAAACTATTAATCCTAAGAGAAAAATGATAGGAGTTAAACATGAGAATTTTCAGGGAGATTTTACTTGAGCGACAAAAACGAAATGAGTTAATTTCCGTTTGTGTTGTAGGCTCTGGATGGTTTGGGAGTGGCGTAATTCGTGAATTCTACCATTGGCCTGGTATAGTTCCCCGATTGATCGTGACGCGTACAATAGAACGTGCTGTAAAATCTTTAAAATACGCGGGGGTATCGCCTTCCGACATAGAAGTAGTTACCTCTGACAAAGAATATAAAGCAGCTAATTCAAAAAACAAATATATTGTAAGCGCGGAACTGGAAATATTACAAAACCTTACGGGGATTGATGTCGTTTTTGAAACAACCGGTGATATAAAAGTAGGTGCCGAATGTGCTGTGAGCACCATTCAGCAGGGAATCCATTTTGTTACAGCTAACATCGAAATGGACAGCACACTGGGCTTTGCTGTCCACCAACTTGCTAAGGAAAAGAACGTTGTATATTCTACCACTGACGGTGACCAGCCGTGTGTAATATCCCAGATGATTGACGAGGTTAAGTTATATGGATTTGATATAGTTATTGCTGGAAGTTCCAAGAATTTTATAGATGTTTACCAGAATCCCGAAGGGGTTTTACCATGGGTTCGTCCCGGGCATAATCCACGAATGATATCTTCTTTCGCTGACGGAACAAAACAGGGGTTGGAGATGGCCGTATTGGCCAATGGAACAGAGCTTGTTCCTGATAAGAGAGGTATGCACGGTCCAACAACTACTAAAGTTAATCTTGTGGAAGATTTCCTTAAGATAATTAAACAGGAAGGGGTTGTTGATTACGTGATGGGAATTAAGGGCATTAACCAGGCAGCTGGTGTTTTTGTTGTGGGTAAAAGAAAAGATAAATTCGTAGCTGAAGATCTGGATTACCTGAAAAAGGGTAAGGGGCCCTATTATTTGTTTTTTAAGGATCATCATCTTTGTTACTTTGCGGCGGCCAAGTCGGTAGTTGAAGCGGCTTTATTTAATATTGCTACCTTGCCGCACAAGAGAAAGGTTGCCGATGTTCTTGCTGTGGCAAAGAAAAACATTGGGGCAGGAGTGCGTCTGGACGGGATAGGCGGTTTTACCGTTTATGGATTAATAGACCGTGCGGAAACCGTTCGCAAGGAGAATCTGGTTCCGATAGGGTTGACGGAATTTGCCATATTGAAGAAGAATGTAACCAGAGATGCGCCTATTGCGTATGATATGGTGGAATTTCCGGAAGACAATGTTGCTCTTCAACTTAGAAAAAAAGAGATGCAAATTGTTACGAAAGACAATACGCAGGATAATTCATGTGCTGAAAATAAGTAGATGGAGATTATTATGCAAAAAAGTCCTTTGGTATATGTAGTAGTTTTGCTTTACAACGGGAAAAAATGGATGGATAAATGCTTAGGCTCAATTTTGTCTTCCGATTATCAGAACTTTCGTCTTCTTGTAGTAGATAATGCTTCCAGCGATGACAGCTACGACTACGTTAAGAAAAATTTTACTGGCGTGGATCTTATGCGAAACAGTAAGAATTGCGGTACTGCCGAAGGCAACAATATCGGATGCCGATATGCCCTGAAAAAGGGAGCAAAATTCATTCTCTTGTTAAATCAGGATACATATATAGCTAAAGGGTGTATTACAGAACTTGTGAAACTGGCTGAGCGGGATGAATCACTTGGAATAATTGTTCCGGCTCAATACGATTATAAAAAAACAGAAGAGTTATCCCCAACATATAAGAAATTTGTGGACGCCGCTAAAGATAAGGACAGGTCAATTGATTATGTTCGAACGGAAAAAATTATCGGAGCGGGAATGTTTCTACAAAAAGGATTCATTGAGAAAGTCGGACTATTTGACCCTCTATATTTTATGTACGCGGAAGAAAATGATCTAGTTAGAAGAGCATATTACCACGGCTTCAAGACAGTATTTTCCCTGAGGGGGGTAATCTTTCATTGGGACCATCTGATACGAAGCAATAATCCAAAGAGCCGGGCTCTTTTTGATAAAAACCAATTGATAGAGGCATTAAAGGACCCGCGCCATCACATAATCTATAATTTGTTCGTTTATTACACAAATCTGCTGCGCAAAGAAATTTGCTCCGCAGGGCCTCTTGAAGGTTTTAAACAACTATTAAGATTCATGAAGAGACAGAAATCATGTGTTTTTTTATTACCGCAAATTATATCGAAGCGTAACAAGGAAAAGAGGTTTCCATGTTATTTAAGCGAGGAACATCAATGAACATAATATTAAGAGATATTGGGGTTAAATTATGGACTAAATATATAAGAAAAGCAATTAATCATTATAACGAGAAAGGCCTGATAAGTTTTATAAAGAGAATCTGGTATTTGTCAGGATCTTTTATATTTGTATATAGAAAGGCAATTATGTATCAGAAACAACTAACAGCTTCCAGCTTGAATTTCACTGATAATTTAAATATTAACAGAGCATCGGAAGAAGATATAGATGAAGAATATAACGATATTTGGTATACAAAAAAACAAGCATTAGAGAGGTTGAGCAAAGGGTATATGTTGTTTCTAGCGAAAGATAGAGATAAAGGTGAAAATACTTTTTATGGGTGGAATGAATTCTTAAATATTAGCATTCCATGGCTTGGAATAGAAAATTTGAATATTCCATCAAATATTGGCTATATAACAGGAATGTATGTGCCTTGGCAATATCGTGGACGACTTCTATCAAAACGATCTTTGAAATTTATTGAAAAATATTTATTCAACAACACAACGGTTGACAGAATATTTGCAGTTACTTCGCCGACTAATGTTGCTTCCAACGGAATAATTCGCTCCACTGGTTATATTTCTTATCAGTATGTTAAATATTTTAAAATAATAGGTTTTAAGTTATATATAGTGGAATCTTTAGGAAATAAGAAACGCAAAAGAAAGATATTTATACAAAATTCTAAGTTTTGGAATGTCTTTATGAAATCCTTATAAATCTTATAAATAATGAAAAAACTAATAAAAAAAATATTGTTACTGTTTATTAAGTATGTAATATGCAGATTTGAAAGAAGAAAAACCACTAACCTGGATTATTCATTATGGGGATTGGAGGTAAATAAAAGAGGCCGTTTAGTAATTGGGGGCTGTAATTGTGTTGGACTAGCCGAAAAATACGGTACGCCTATCCATGTCGTGGACAGAGATCTATTAAAAAAAAATTACAATGAATTTTATGAAAGTTTTAAATCTAATAATATTAATTTCGGAATTTACTATTCATATAAAACAAATCCTATACCGGCAATTTTAAAGGTTCTTCATGAAAGTGGAGCAGGAGCAGAAGTTATATCACCTTATGAATTATGGCTTGCGTTCAAATTAGGAGTAAGTCCGGATTTAATTATTTATAACGGGCCTAATAAATCGGATGAAAGTTTAAAAGTAGCTATTAAAAATAGAATTAAGCTTATCAACATTAATTCTTTTAATGAAATTGAAAAAATCAAAAAAATTGCAGAAAGTCTAGGAATACGTCCAAAAGTTGGGGTGAGGATATGCACAAGTATTGGATGGGGAAGTCAGTTTGGATTTAAAATAAAATCAGGGGAAGCATTTAACGCATTTGAAAAATTAGGCAAAATGAGGTGTCTGGAGATAGAAGCTATACATATTCATCTTGGGACCGATATAAAAAGCACTTCTATGTATGAAAAGGCAATGGGAGAGATTTTCGGATTTGTTAATGAGATAAAAGATAAACTAGGTGTTTATATTAAATATCTTGACTTAGGTGGAGGGTTTGGTGTGTCAACTGTAAAAAGTTTTAGCAAAACTGAATCTAAATTGCATCATAGTTTTAATAAACCATATCTGCCGCCAAATATTGAAGATACTCCCTCTATGAGAGTATTTGCAAAAAAAATTGTAAGTACGGTCTGTAAAGAATGTGAGAGGTATAAACTAAAATTACCAGTTTTGTTATTTGAGCCAGGGAGAGTAATTACTAGTAATGTTCAAATGTTACTTGCAAAAGTCTGTGATTTAAAAAAAGAAAATAGTGAGCTTAAAATTGCAATTATTGATGCAGGTATAAATATTGCTTCTCCGGTTTCTTGGGAATATCACGAAATTTTTGTTGCAAATAAGATGAACTCTAATTGCAGTGAGTTTTATAAGATAGCTGGCCCTATCTGTACACCTATAGATATATTATACAGGAGTAAGAAATTACCATCATTAGAAGTGGGAGATATTATAGCGATTATGGATTCAGGCGCTTACTGTATATCTTTTTCTAACAACTTTTCTTTTACACGTCCTGCTGTAGTTATGGTTTCAGAAGGCAAACATTGGGTTGTACGAGAAAAAGAAAGTTTTAAAGATATGATTCATTTAGATGGGTTCTAATTAAAGTTTTTTTGAAAAGAGTCACCTGAATTAATTAGTACTTGTTGAACTGCGAGTAAGCATATTTTTCTTAACTATGGAAATATCTAAATGAGGAAACGGAATATTAAAATAATAAATCTTTTGCTTTATTGTGCTGGTTTCTTTTTAGCATTGTCATACTGCCATGGTGTGGATGCTGTCGAGGCAAAACAGCAGAACTATGGCTGGGAATTTGCAGGGTGGTATGGAGGAGGAGCTTACCCGGCTGTTGTGCCAGATCTCAATATTAAAGGTAGAGTGTATCTTTTGAGTGATGTAACTGGGTTGTGGCGAAGCGATGACAAGGGAGAGAAATGGTATTTTATCAACCAGGGATTAATAAACCTGCATATAGCGGTTTTGGCTATAGCGCCTTCTAATTCCAATGTGATTTATATAGGGACAAAAGACGGAATTATGAGATCGAATAATGGCGGAAAGACATGGCGTTATTTGGAGTCGATGAGGGGCAAAATTAACTTTTTGAGGCCCGGGAATTACCGTTCTATTGTAGTAGATCCACACGATTATAATAAGTTATATGTAGGAACAAACCGCGGGACAGTACTTTTTTCCCAAAACGGTGGAAAAATATGGCGATATTTCGGGGGAGTATGGAGGTTTCTGGGATGGAACAAATATCCTTTCGGGAAGAGGGTTCCGATCACTGCCCTGCATCTTACGCGTGACGGAGGGAAACTCTTTGCAGCGTCCGAATTAGGCCTTAGATATTATGATTTTCAAAGAAAGAAGTGGATAAAGAGTGAAATCGGGCGCGAAAAAGTGTGGGATATGGTATCTATGGCGCAAAGGGAAGCCTTGTATGTTACTGCCGGTAAACAGGTTGCTTATAGTGTTGATCAAGGTAAAACATGGCAGTTTACCAGTGCCGTCCCTCGCGGTGAGGTAATCAGGTTGGCGGTTAGGGAGGATAATTCCGGTAACATTGAATTATTAGCCGGGTGGAAAAAAGGCTGGCATGGTGGGGTGTTCCTAAGTTCTGATAACGGAGAGACATGGAAAGATATTGAGAGGAATTTGAAACATGATAAAAATCTTAATCCTACGCGTGTATGGAAGAAGGATTTCAGCAAGTCTAATTCAGTAGCATTTGATGTATTTGATCCGGAAACACTTTATTTTAGCGATGGATGGGGTGTATGGCGCTCCGATGATAAGGGGGAGACATGGAGTGAAAAAATTAACGGTTCGCCAAATACCGTGGGTTCGGATATTCATATCACAGCTCTTGGCGAAATTTATGTAGCTGCTATGGATAATGGCCTGCTAAAAAGCACCGACGGAGGCAAGAACTATAAGCCGGTTTTCCCCCAAAAAGGCTATAGAAAGAGTGTTAACGGCCATGTCTGGCGTGTGGTTACAAACCCGAAAAATCCGAAACACATTATCGCGACCTCCTCTCCCTGGGGTGTAGATTTCAACCAGGTTATTATAAGCCGAGACGCGGGCATGAATTTTATTGCCGTTCGAGACGGGCTGCCGAAAAGGCGTCCTAAAATTAATACAATGTGGAAGGAAGGCTATCCCAGGGCGTTAGCTTTGGACCCAAAAGAGCCCAACATTGTTTACCTTGGTATTGATGGAGATGATGGGGGCGGCCTTTATGTTTCGCGTGACGGTGGCTGGCACTGGGAATATTCAGAAGGCCAGCCGGGGTCAAAAAGGATTTATAACGCGTTGGCAGTTGATCCGACAAATTCAGATAGGTTATTCTGGGGTGCGTATGGAAAGAGGGGCGGCGTTTACGTCTCGGAGAATAGAGGAAAATCCTGGAAACGCGTGTTTAAAAAAACAACAAAGGTATTAGACATGGCAGTTAATCCGGAAGGCTGGATTTATGTCACAGGTAGTTTAAACGGCCCCGTAGTTTTTGTATCTAAAGACCATGGAAAGAGTTGGTTGCTTCTAACAAGGTTTCCAGGAGAAGGCACAGTGGATGCTATGTTTATACATCCCGAAAACCCGGATAGGATAGGTGTCAGCACTGTCCAATGGCACGGAAAGACAGGTGGGAAAATTTATTGGAGTAATAATAAAGGCCATACTTGGTCGGAAATTACAGGGGATATACCCTATGGCAGAGGTGTCGCCGCCATGGCTTATAATCCAAAGGATTTCCATATCTATATTACGCGTTATGCCGGATCAGTATACAAAACAAAATTGTAAGGAGAAGCGATAAATGAAAAACCCGCGGAAATCAAGAATAACCAAAACCGATTGTAGATGGTATCGCGGACATATCCCATGCAAACCGCACAAGAAAACCGGATGCCTTTGCGAAGGTTGTAATCTCTATGAACCGTTAAAAGAACGAATTTTAATTATCAAACTTGGAGCGGCAGGTGATGTGATCCGGACGACACCTCTATTAAGAAAGTTAAGGAGTATCTACCCACACGCGGAAATCGTCTGGCTTACTTACTATCCAATTTTTGTTCCAATTAAGTGGGTAGATAAAATACTTTCGTTCAACCTTAAAGATATAACATGGCTCAAGGCGCAGGAATTTTCCCGGCTGATTAATTTAGATAAAGATGACAATGCCATTGCACTATCATCGGAAATTGAAGCACAAAAGAAGACGGGTTTTGGTATGGATTCTTTCGGAAAATGTAAACCACTTAGCACAGGGAGTACTACCCGCAAATGGCTCACAGGGGTGTGGGATGACTTGAATAAAGCCGGTACAAAAAATTACATGCAGGAAATTTTTGAAATTTGTGGTTTTGAATTTAAAGGTGAGGAATATATTTTGGAAAAGAGTGTAAATCAATCCTGGGATAATATAGAAAAGCGTAAAACCGTTATAGGATTAAACACCGGTTGCGGTGCGCGCTGGACAACGCGGCTCTGGAAAGACAAGCATTGGATTGACTTAATAAATGGATTGAAGAAATTAAATTTGGAAGTCTTGCTTCTTGGCGGCCCTCAAGAGCACAAGAAAAACTTGCGCATTTCAACTGAAACTTCTGCGAAATATCCAGGATTTTTTGAACTTTCTGAATTCGTCGATTTAATTGATCAGTGCGATGTAGTTGTTACACAAGTTACTATGGCCCTGCATATTGCAATTGGTTTAAAAAGAAATGTTATCCTGCTTAATAATATTTTTAATAAAAATGAATTTTACTTATATGAAAAAGGTGTGATTCTTCAGCCCGACTTGGATTGCTTGTGTTGCTTTAAACAGAGATTTGACGGCCGATGCCCCGTATCTGATTGTATGGATTTAATAACCCCTGAATTTGTTTTAGAGAAGGTAAAAGAAATCATAGGTAGTAATAAAAAGATCGAGAGGCCGTAAAAGGTGAAAAAGCGGATTTTTATAAATATATTTAGTAATAATGTGGGACGTGTTTTTGAAATGATTCTGGGCCTGGCACTTGTCCCGTTTTTAATAAGGAGTTTGGGTCTGCAGGGTTTTGGGCTTATTATCTTGGCGGAATCGTTGATTGAGTTTTTTGATATGGCATTTAATGGCTTTAGGCTGGCGCTTGGACGGTATGTGGGGTTTTATCTTATGCAAAATAAGCACGAGGAAAGTAACGCTTACATTGCATCCGGAGAAGTTATTTTATTTGGAATTATAGCAATTGCATCAGCCATAGGGTTTATAATCTGGGTATTTTTTACAAGACTTTTTACTGTCCCCGTAGAATTTGCCCAGGGGATGCGAGTATTATTTATTCTTCTGATTGTTTCATATTTGCTGCGATTCCGATTTACACCTGCCTGGGCAGTTATCTACTCCAAGCAGCGTTTTGATCTTGTTAATATTTATATAGGGTTTAGGAATGTAACGCGTTTTTTGCTTTGTTTTTTGATATACGGGCTATTCCCACCGAAGCTTTATTACTATGGTTGGATCTATTTGGCTGCTGTCATGGTGGAGCAAGTTTTAATTTTAAGAGGTGCCAAGAAGCTCTTTCCTAATTTAAAAATAAGAATCAAAGATGCCTCTCTCGCGAAAATAAAAGAACTCTTTTCTTTCATGTCCTTCCAAACGATTGGTTCTCTGGGCCATATGCTTTACGCGCGTACTGACATGATTTTGATTAATCGATTTTTGGGCCCGGCCTTTAATGGTATATACGCCATAAGCCTAAAGTTCGTGAATATGTTGAAGCGGTTGATTTCTCGCTCCTTCTGGGGATTAACCCCGACTTTTACGGAATTGGTGGCCAAAAAAGACTTTAAACGAGTTGGGCGAATCTATTCCTCTCTTACCAAAGTCTCCGCTCTAATATCAATACCTGCTTGTATACTGCTCGTCCTTTATGGGAAGGAACTGGTCTTTTTGTGGGTCGGGGAAAAGTTTAAGGACGCTATAGTTCCTATGTATATACATATTGTTGGTTTGCTTCCCAGTTTGGTATTTGCGTGTTCAGGGGGGGTTACTTTAGCTTTTTCTAAGGTTAAAATTCCCAGCATTGTTACGCTCTTTTGCTCTGTCTTAAATATTATACTAAGTCTTTTATTCGCGCTTCATTTTAAAATGGGATTGGCCGGTTTTGCTCTGGGAGCTGCGATTGCTATATTTTTCCAGACACTTGTTTTTTCTCCTTACTATACCTGCAGGATTGCCGGCATTCCTTATTTAAAATTTTATATCAATTCCTTTGTAAAGCCGTTAGTACTATGTGCAGCTTTTGGCCTTTTCTTTTACTACCTTAAATTTGTTACAAAGGCGTCAATTTTAATCATGCTTTTGACAATGTTAGTTTGCGCGATTTTTTATTTTATTTTAAGCTATAGTTTGATATTTGACATGCGGGAAAAATCACTTGTACGAGAATTTCTTTTTAAATTTTACTCAAGATTAGAAAAGATAAAAACCCCGGCGTTTCTTAGAAAACGAGGAGGTAGGTAGATAGATGAATGTAGTATTAAAGGGTGTCTATGGTAGGAACGGCAATACAACCGTTTATAAAACAGCGAATATAGTTACGGATAGAATAGGGTCCACAGTAGAAGTGTTTGGCAACAAGGTAATTTTAACTCCGGATTTATTCGGAATTGACAAATTATATTATGTAACCGAAGGCGAAAATATTGTCATTTCAAATAAGTTGAAGGATTTTTATGATTATTCCATTGACGATGCTCTTTGGCCAATTCAACTGAAAAGAGGGTATGTACCCTATCCTTTTACGATATTAAAAGGCGTAAGAAAAACCTTGCCGGGTATCGGTCTGGAGATCTCGAGGCAAGAGGAATCAAGGTGGTCTTATAATTATAATACGGATAAGCTAAAAAGCTATTTTAACGACACCATAAAATACGATATCGAAGATTTTAGGAGAGCTTTTTTAAAAGCAATTGCAGAAATAAAATCTTCTTTTAACAAAAATGCGATACTTTCGTTAAGTGGTGGATGCGATTCCCTCTTATTATATGAATTATTCAAAGACCATATTGTTAAGATTTGCCATTACGCTGAGACTCAGGAGGATGAGAAAAGGTTGCAAAAAAGATTAGGCGGGCATTTAAAAGATATACCGTGGAACACTTTATATGGAACGGATAAAGTAGACGCAGCCGATATCAATGCGTATTTCGATAGTCTCGATGATCCGTGTTTTTGCGTGACGGGATTAGCTGAATATTTAATGATTAAAAAAATGGTAAAATGCACGGGGGATATATCGGGATTTTATATGTTAGATGGCTATGGGGCAGACACTCATTTTCAGAACGGAAGGGAGTATTGCAAGGAGTGGTTGCTTGAGAAGATATTGCTCAATAAGAGAGTCGGTATAAATCTCAATAAGAAGGTAGGTACAGATACTATCATAGGCAAGGCGCTGGATTACATAAAATCGACCAAAACTCGCTTTTACGATGTATATACAGAGCATTTTAATTTGCCGGAAGAACACAAGGATGAGATATTAAATGTTTATCATGTCTATAATAACGCCTTGAAGATAGATAGGTCAAAATTTTATGGTCTCATACGATTTTTCCTGTGGTCTTCAAACGAAGGCATGGAAAGGATTAAAGCGACTGCAAACGCGCTAAATGTCAAATTTATCTCACCGCATCATCACTTTTCTATTATAAAGACGGCAATGTTTCTTCCGGCAAAATATAACGTTGGTTATAGTAAAGGCAAAAGAGTTCTCAGAAATTTATTAAAAGAGATTAGTGATGTACCATTTATTTCGGAAGGTTTTGCATCACGAGAACTCTGGAAGAATGTAAGTCAGGGCAATACCTTTTCAGATTATGTCGGTTTCTTTTCTAATGAGTGGAGAAAACACTATGAATCCAAAAATAAGTGTACTAATTCCTGCGTATAACGGGGAACCATTTATATCAGATGCGATTGAAAGTGTCCTGAATCAAGATTATAAAGCACACGAAATTATCGTTATTGACGATGGCTCAACTGATAATACG
>JAGLRQ010000025.1 GCA_023136205.1 Candidatus Auribacterota bacterium | reverse complement strand
CAGATGAATTTTGATAAGCCGCTAAAAATAAATCCTTTTAAACTGCTTCTCAAAGAAAATTTTGTTGGAGGAGCATCGTCGGTTATTATTAAGAAAGAGATTATCAATCAAGTGGGGGAATTTGCAGATTGCTTGACATATACCGAAGATTATGATTATTGGCTGCGCTGTGCCAGAATAACCAATTTTGTGGCCATGTCGCAAATTCTTATGTATAAAAAAACACATACTACAAATCTCTCAAACGATCGCATATGGCATTATATACGTCACGAAAGGACATTAAGGAAAACCATGCAGAATATGAGTTCTTACATTAAGGAGAATGGGTTTTGGGGTGACTACCGATTATCTTTGTCGAGAAATTATTATAATCTTGGTAATAGTTATTTTGAAGCCGGAAAGGTGAAACTCGCCTTTAATATGTATTTGCAAGGTTTATTGACTTCTAAGGACTTTAAGAATTTGATCTCGTTTATATGGAGAGTTGCAAAAAAACTTATTCGTCTTTTGATATTTAATGTTATCGGCAGAAAATATACAAAGAGAAAGCGATGAATCCAAAAATTAGTGTAATTATTCCTGTTTATAACGGTGAGTTATTTATATTAGATGCGATTGAAAGTATCCTGAATCAAGATTATAAGGCACACGAAATCATTGTGATTGACGACGGCTCAACTGATAATACGCCAAAGATTTTAGAAGGATTTAAAGATAGGATTATTAGTAAGCGGCTCAAAAATACCGGCAGCCCCTCAATACCGAGAAATATAGCGATGGATATGGCAACCGGTGATTATATTGCCTTTCTGGATGCTGACGATATTTGGTTGAAAAATAAATTAGGCAGACAGGTTGAATTTATTCAGAAGTACCCGAATGCCGGATTTTTCTGCTGCAATTTCATCGAAGAATATATAGATGAAAAGTTACCCCCGAAAAGTCATTTTAACTTCTTGCATTATTTTAATAAAATAAATTTCGATGCTCCATTAAAAATAAATCCTTTCAAGTTACTTATAGCCGAAAATTTTGTCGGCGGGGCGTCAACAGTTGTTATTAAGAAGAGTGTTGTCGATATGGTAGGTGAGTTTTTCGGCGGCTTTATGTATGGGGAAGACTACGATTACTGGATTCGCTGTGCAAAGGTTACCGATTTTGTGGTTATATCTGATGTGCTCATGTATAAAAAATTACACAGCGATAATATTACAAAAGACAGTATAGTTCTTCATGCGCGCCACGGAGAGGCCTTGAAGAAAATTATGCGGGATATGAGCACAGATATAAGAGGTAACGGATTGATGGGAGATTGTCGATTAGCCATGGCAAAGAATTATTACTATCTCGGTAATAGCTATTTTGAAGCGAGAAAAATTCAGCTTGCTTTTAAAACCTATTTTCAGGGGCTCCTGATTTACAAGGCTCCGATTAATTGGCCGGGTTTTATATGGGCTGCTTCCAAAAAGTTAGTTCGTATATTAACATTCGATGTTGTTGTCATGGAAAATATAACACTGCGTAGATTGCGTTTAAAATATAGGGACAAGATAAACATAAAAGGAAAACTTTTGCGATTAAAAAATTATTATAACCAGGCTATATACACAATATTTAATTCGGAATTTAAAAAAGAGATTCCGGGGCTTGACGGTGATCGAAAATCATTTAAAAATCTATTACTGTTTTTATTGAACAATGTAATCAGTGCCCATTTTGATACAGATAGAGGATATTTTAGAAGACGTTTTGCTCTTCAGTGCAGTGCAGCGGGAAAAAAGTCGGATACCTATGAGCTTATAGCGAGAACGTTTATAGGCGTTGGCTATTATCTTATTCACAACGAGTCAAAGGAACTTCGCGATAAATATTTAACACTTATCAGGAACGGAACCAATCCGGATTTGTCATCTTACTGGGGAAGAATTGTTTCTAATCAGATCGTTGTAGAGAATGCTTCCATAATTGTGGGATTGTTACTTAACAGGGAAAAATTATGGGATGCCCTGTCCCAGAAGGAAAAAGCAAACTTTCTCGATTATATCAAGATCTCGTCCGCGAAAAATTTCCATAAAAACAATTGGTTGTGGTTTAAAGTTTTACATTTACTTCTGTTAGAAGAATATGGCGGTATTAATTATACTAAACAGATAAGAGCTGAGTTAAAAAGAATAGACTCACTTTATCGTGGGGAAGGATGGTATAACGACGGCATTTTGCCCGGTGAATACCGATATGATCATTACAACTCATGGGCTATGCATTATTATGGATTGCTTTTCTGCCGCTTGGCCGGAGATAAATACTCCGATATTAAAGAAACCTTGAAGGAAAGATTTAAGCTATTTAAAGATAGTTACATTGCTTGTCTAAGCGAGAAAAATCTTCCGATCACCTGGGGCAGGTCTATCCTTTATAGATTTGCAATGTTGTCGTGTTTCGCCCATGGCATAGCGCTTGATTTAATAAACCCTGACGAGATGTTAAAGATAAAAAGGATAGCAATTTCAACAATAAATGAATTTTTTGATAACAAGATACTTGACCGCAAGGGTATTCTAACAATGGGATATACTAAGGCTTCCAAGAGGATATTGGAGAGTTATTCGGGTGCGGGAAGTGCTTACTGGGTTTTAAAAGCTTTTTCATTCCTTCTCCTGGATAAAAATCATCCATTTTGGGATACAGATTTAAATAGTATAAAGGAAACTGAAAAAGAACAGGAGAACTTTGTCTCTGCCATTAATATATACATACGAAACAGTAAAGATGGGCATATATTGTTAGTGAATGCCGGAATGAATTCACAAATCTATCCATATAAATATAATAGGTTTGCATACTCTAATATATTTTTTCAGACACTGGGCAATAAATTTGTAGACAACGCGGTGACATTTTTTTACCGTGGGAAGAGGTTAATAAAGGATATTATCATAGAGGTTAACCATACATCTAATAATATAATGCATGTACACTGGGGTGTTAGTAAAATAAAGGGTTTGGACGCATATACTACAATTATACCTTCGCGATTTGGCTATATTTTGATCAACAATATCTCATCCCCTGAAACAATAAAATATATATTTTCCGGATTTAACATTGACAGGGAAAATATTTTGATCACAAAAGAGCCCGGTTATATCGAGCTGGTTTCTGACAAGGGGATATCCAGGCTGGGTGTTATTTCTTCTCGAAAAGGTAAAATTGGGTATAAATTTCTTTCCGCTTCGGCTGCGTTAAACGGCAGAAGGTCTGTTCTTCCGAATTTTTTCTGTGAGGCCGTACAGGGGAAAACTAGAACAATCTTTTGCGTTCAGGCTTCACCTGATAAAAATATTAAAGTGCCGGAGATAAATTGCGGCGATAAAGAAATCGATATTCATAATTACACGGACAATATGGCAAAAATTAAACTCAGAGAGAATAGGGAGTTTTTTTATGAATAGGCTGGTCTCGGTGATTATACCTGTCTATAATTCGAGCGAATATATCTCGGAAGCGATAACTAGCGTGCTTTCACAGACCTATAATAAATTAGAGATTATAGTCATAGATGACGGATCTACTGATACGACAGAGGAAACCGTTAAAAAAATCAGGGACAACAGAATAAGGTATATTAAGTCGGAAAAACAGGGTAACTATTTCGCGAGAAATATGGGAATCAGGAAAGCGAGTGGTGAATATATAGCATTTTTGGATGCGGATGATATATGGCTAAAAGATAAGCTGAAGAAGCAGGTAGATGTATTTAATAAGGATAATGATGTCGGTTTATGCTGTACAGACCACTATATATTCTTCGATGGGAAAAAGAGCGATACCTACGCGGATACGCTGCATTCATTTTCGCGGGATCTTCTTTCGCATACCAAATTTATAGAAAGATTGCTTATAGAAAATATCATTATTACTTCTTCTGTTGTAGTCCGCAAATCATGTTTTGAGCATTTGGGTGTATTTGACACCGCTTATCAAAATGCGATGGATTACGATATGTGGTTGAGGATTATTCTAAATTATAAAGCGTATTACATCAAAGACAGGTATTTATTAAAGAGAAGGCATGTGTTAAATATAAGCAAGAATAAAGTTAATACCTTAAATGCCTTGCTATATATATTTACTAAGGTAAAATCCTGCATCAACGGCACAAAATTTTTTGATGTGCGTCATGAGGAGCTGGTTGATAAAAAGATGCGGAAGACTATGTATGACTTGGGGCTGGAATACCTCAGCGCGAGAGATTATAAAAATGCGTTTCAATATCTAAGAGATAGCAAAGCAACGGAGAAAAATGTATTCAGATATTTTGCCATGTCTGTTGCAAAATTACATGCGGGTTTTTTAGCCGCTTTGATTGATTTGTACAGGAGCCAAAGGCAGAAGAGTAAAATTGTGCATAGAAAACTATAGGATATACTATGAAGAAAATAAAAGTACTTCACCTAATTAAAACATTGAGTCTCTGGGGCGCGGAATTAAATCTTTTTAATCTTACCCGGCATATCGACCCGCGTCACTTTGAAACTCATATTGGATATTCTACCGGAGGCGAATTTGAGAAGAGGTTTAAAGAAAGCGGGATTAAATTATTCAAATTCGCCGAAGGGAGCCACAAAATTAAAAGCTTTGCTTCTTTTGT
>JAGLRQ010000024.1 GCA_023136205.1 Candidatus Auribacterota bacterium | reverse complement strand
ACCCATACATTTAACGCGCATATTTGGGGGTGCATTGCCGCGAAAATTACGGGAACAAAAATTATAGAACACGTTCACGATTTTCGTTATGTGACACCCTGCGAATTTGAGCGAAGACGGGGAGTTAGCAGGCAGTACAAATATATCAAATATTTGAAAGGAGTATCGGATATCGTCGTCGTTTTAACAAGGCAAAACTATGAATTCTTAATCAGCAATAAGTTATATGGCCGCGAACGAATAAGGGAAATTCAGAATGGGATACCTGCCGCGGCTGACAGATTGTTGAAGGAAGACGCTAATCGAAGACTAAGGCGGGGCCTGAAGCTTACCGAAGAAGATTTGGTTATATTAACCCCTTGCAGAATTGCTCCTGAAAAAAATATTGATCTGATTTTCCACATTGCTCCAATAGTAAAAAATGAATACCAAAACACTGTTTTCATTGTTTCAGGAAATGGGCCGCTCTTTGAAGAATACAGGACAAAATGTAATGATCTGAATTTAAATGGAACTATTAAAATGATAGGATTTTATCCTCAGATGTATGACCTTTTAAGTATAACAGACATTTTTTTATTACCGTCTTTTTTAGAACTCCATTCTATCGCTCTGCTGGAGGCCTTAAGCATGAAAGTTCCTGTGATTGTTTCAAGGGATGTCGGGTGCAATAATGAATTTATAGAAAATTGGTGTAATGGCGTGCTTTTAGACCCTTTTACAAGCAATGGTTGGGCGGAAGCTGTCATAAAGCTCCTTAAAGACAGGGAACTCAGGCAATCAATAGGGCAAAAAGGGTATGAGTTATGTAAGGAACGATTTAATGTTAAAGATATAGCAAAGAAATTCGAGGAGATTTATGCCGAACTCATCGGTTAATAAGATAAACGTTTTTCTGACTGTTATTTGCGGGATTTTATTTGGGCGGGTATTGATTGGATTTTTGCCCCTGGCGGTTACAAATATTTTTTTTATATTAGCCATACCTTTTGTTTGCGCGTTTTTTCTTTTAATGGTAACTAGTATAAGGTCTATGTTAATCGTTTTGCTTTTTCTCAGGGCATTGCTTGATCCTTTGCTTAATGTCACAAAACTAAATATTTTTGGAGAAGATATAGGGATAGGAGGGGCAATAAATTTTTTCATTATAATACTTGCGGTTATATTAATAAGCCGTAATCCAAAACGCTTTCTTCATAATAGTTTTTATAAGTATTGGATTGTTTTTCTTTTTATCTGTGGTATCTCGGTAATCTACTCACCTGTTCCCGGCAGGGCCGCAAGAACATTCCTTAATTTGGCAAGTTATATGTCAATGGCAATATTCCCGTTTTTTATCGTCAACAGCCTGGAGGATAAGAAATTCTGGCTTAAAATTCTCCTGTTTGCTTCTTTTTTACCGGTGGGGTTCGCGAACCTGAATTTACTGCAGGGGGGGGCTTCTTACATAGATATAGGCACGCGAATAAAAGGAACCTTTACACATCCGAATATATTAGCTTTTTATCTGGTTTTAACGGTGGTGATGGCATTTTATGTACTAAAAAGCGGTTTATTTACATTAACCAGGGCCAAAAAAAATTTGCTCTGTATATACATAGTTAATTTATTGATTCTTCTTCTCGCGACAAAGACAAGAAATGCGTGGATAGCCTGCTGGGTAACGTTTTTCACATATGGCCTGCTAAAGGAAAAGAAGTACCTGGTTTTTTCTGTCATTTTACCGTTTCTATTATTGCTGCATCCGGGTACTATGCGAAGAATCCAGGATTTATTTACAGGATTAAGCGTCAAAGCCGGTGTCGAAGTAAATTCGCTTGCGTGGCGTGTAGAATTATGGAAAAGCAGCTTGCCCTTAATAAAAAAGAAATTTATTTACGGACACGGTTTAGCGTCATTCAAAGTCTTATCCCGCGATTTTTTTATTGTTCAGTTCTGGGAACGGAAAAATGTTCCATCTCACAATAGTTATCTTGAGCTATTATTCGAAACCGGTGTAGTGGGGCTGGTAAGTTATGTTATGGTTTTTTTATACATCACCAGGAGATTCTTTTCTAGGATCGGAAAAGTATTTACTGATTTATCCGCGGGATACGCGCTTATTTTTGCTTATGTTGTAAGTTATATGATTATCTGTCTGGCTGATAATATGCTCTACTATCTTGCGTTTAACTGGTATTTTTGGTTCTTCATAGGGCTTATGTTAAGAGGAATGAATTTTGACGATGAAAAAAAAGATATCCGTAATAATTCCGTCGTTTAACTCGGTTTTAACAATAAGTCGAGTGCTTGATGTTTTGAGTGTGCAAATGGGAAAAGGCTTAATATCAGAAGTTATTGTAGTAGATTCTTCCAACGACGGCGCTACGAAAAGCTTACTTTCACGATATGAGCCTGATAAAATAAAAGTTATAGCCGCGGGCGAAAGGATTATACCGGCCATTGGCCGGAATATGGGAGCTCTGCGCGCGAATGGCGAGATATTAGCTTTTATTGATGCGGATGCTTACCCTGGCCATGATTGGTCTGAGAACATAGAAAAGGCTTATGAAAATGGCTGCATGGTAGGGGGAGGAGGCATCGAGATGGCTGATTTCCAAAGAAACAAGCCCATTGCCGGGGCTCAATACTATCTTCAACTGAATGAATATATGTGTATTGGTAGAGATAAAGTTAAGAAGTTTGTTTCTGGATGTAATATGTTTTGTGATAGGAAATTATTTCAGAAGATAGGAAGGTTTCCCGAGATACGCGCCGCGGAAGAAGTTCTTTTTGGGTTAAAGGTGAGTAAAGTGGAAAGGCTATGGTTTATTCCTAACGCGAAGGTGCATCATATTTTTCGGGAAGATTGGGGAGGATTTTTTAGAAATCAAATGCTTTTGGGAAAATATATCAGCATTTATCGAAAGCAGTACTACAATAGTTTCATATACAAGGGGGCAATGCCGATAATATTACTTCCGGGCTTTTTTTGTGTAAAATTATTTAGAATAATATTTAGAATATCTCAAGCAGGTTGGCATCATGTATATCATTTTGTGATGGTGTTCCCCGCATTTTTGCTTGGCTTATTGTTTTGGAGCATCGGGTTTATAGCCGGTTGTTTAAATAACAAGAATGAGAATAAAGATGTTTGACAGGGTAAATATCTGCGGTGTCGGCATTGATAATGTTTCGATGCCTAAAGCAATAGAAGCGGTAGAAGATTGCATTAGCAACAAGAAGAATTGTATGGTGTCTTTCTTGAATGTTGACGTGCTCATAAAGGCGCAAAACGAGATATTTAAAATTATTCTTACGAAAAGCTGTTTGTTACTTGCTGATGGAGTACCGCTTCTATGGGCGGCAAAATTTTTAGGAACACCGCTTAAAGAAAAGATATCCGGTTCCGACCTGTTCCCAAAATTGTGTGAAATAGCGGCAGAAAAAGGATATAAAGTGTTCTTTTTGGGCGGAAGGGCAGGGGCTGGTTTAAAAACGGCTGAAGTCTTAAAGAATAAGCATTCAAAAATACAAGTTGCCGGTGTTTACTCGCCTCCCTTCGGTTTTGAGCAAGATGAAGTAGAAAACAAAAAAATCATTAGAATGATTAAGGAAGCTAAGCCGGATATTTTATTTGTCGGTTTAGGCGCGCCTAAGCAGGAAAAATGGATTTATAAATATAAGGATGAATATCAGGTACCGGTGTCAATTGGAGTAGGTGCGAGTTTTGAGTTCGTTTCAGGGTTTGTAAAGCGCGCTCCTGTCCTGATGCAAAAGACAGGCTTTGAATGGTTCTGGCGTTTGATGCAGGAACCAAAGCGGCTTTGGAAACGCTACCTTGTAGATGATATGAAGTTTTTCTGGTTGGTTCTAAAGCAGAAATATAATAAATCTAATAGCAGCAACTGACATGAAACGACTTGTAATTAATATTGTATTGATTCTTTTAATTCTTCTTGTTGCCGGTGCTGTAATTCGACATTTTTATGCTGATAAGCAGTATAGGGCTGCAAAAAGGCTTGAAAAAGCATATCTTTGGAAAGGCGCTGAGGAAAGCTTTGATTCTGCTATAGAATTAGCTCCTTTCAATTCAGAATACCTTTCGGAATACGGCAATTTTTTAATGCTCCAGAGTTTTTATCGCGAAGATGAGGCTTTGTGGCTTATACAGGCAGAAGAGTTATATAAAAAAGCTCTGGATCTTAATCCCGGATGCGCGGAGTATTCGCTAAAGCTTGGGGAAATTCAGTTAAAGATTGAAGGGAGAAGTGTTGATGAGGCTTTTAAGAATTTTGTGAGGGCTCTGGAGAATGATCCAAATGGATTTAATACATCATATTCCATGGGTTATGCCGGCATAGGAATATGGGATTTGCTTAATAACAGCGAAAGAGAATTGATTTTAGATAGATTGAAATTCATTATTGAAAAATATCCATGGTATGGTTTCAATCATATTTATCCCCGCCTCTGGAAATATACAAAAGATTTTGAATTATTGCGGAAAACCACCCCGGGTAATTTAGAGGCTAATGAAATATTACTTTCCTTTGTTAGTAAGAATGGGCTGTATGACTATTTTGTAAAACAAAAAAGAAAAGTTGATTTTTACAGAAAGAAGGAAAACCCGGAAGAGTTTGAAAGCAAGATGGCTGAAAAAAAAATAAGAATCGAAAATTTAAAAAAAACCTCTGTGTTTGAAGTATCAAATGTAACGTCGGTTTCTCAAAAAGATTGGCAGGGACGATCACTAAAAGAAAAGGCTGTTTATGAATCTGGGAATATGTATTGGAGTGGAACGATAGATGCTGTAATAAATGTTCCTGAGGGTAATATAATAATTAAAGTGCGGGCTAAAGGTTCACAGGCATATAATATTTGGCCGTATATGGTTGTAGATTTGGATGGAAAAGATATAGGTGAAACATTTGTGGATAGCCCTGAATGGAAGGAATATAGTTTTAATTTAAAAAGTGATGGCGGCATAAAGGTTTTGAGTGTTACGTTTGTTAACGATGGAGGAGATTCCGGCAGCGGAGAAGATAGAAATTTGTATGTTGCAGAAGCGCGGGCGGTAAAAGATGTTAGATAAAATATACAAAGCTTTAATTTTTTGCGGATTAACATTTATTCTTATATGGAGCCCTCTTGCCTTTGGCGCGGCGCCTAAGCGTGTTTGGTCGATTACACCGGTTCTTTTTGTAATTGCGCTTCTTGTATTTTTATGGCTGTGGAAATTAAATAACGGGAGAAAAACACCTGATACAAAGTTACATATAACGGCATTGGACATATTAATTTTTCTTTTTGTTTCATTAGCTGTAATTTCTTTCATTTTTTCTGTATACAAACATGATAGTTTTTACGCGTTACTGCGGCTGTTGAGCTATGTGGGCCTGTACTATCTTATTTTGAATAATTATAGCCGCAAATTCAGGAGATACTTGATTGGTTTGGTTATATCTATCGGAACCGGTATTTCTGTCTTTGGCCTTCTTCAGCACTTTGGGTTTTTATCTCACTGGTGGTGGAATCCGGAAAACTTTTTAGCGGCTACATATGTAAATCATAATCATTTCTCGGGTTATCTTGAACTGGTTATACCGGTAACAATAGGAGCAATAATCCTCTATAAGTCTTCCGGTATTGTGGTAAAAACAGCGTTGATTGGAGCTTTATTCATAATGATATCAGCTTTTATCTTTGCTCAATCACGCGGTGCCTGGATTAGTTTATCCATTGCTCTTTTTTTGATGAATATTTTATTAATAAGGGTAAATGTTTTGAAAATGAGAAGTTTGTTAATAATGCTTTTGGTTATAGCCGCGATTTTTTCATTAACTTATTTAAGGGAAGGCTCGATTTCCAGGCGCATAGATAGTATTTCTGATGTAGCTTCGGGTGAAGCGACATTGGAAACCCGATTGCAAATCTGGAATGGCACAATTAAGATGATAAAATCTAATCCTCTGACAGGGGCCGGTATAGGTACGTTTGTCTGGGGGTTTTCCCGTTACCGTCCTGCCGGGCTTAATGCCCGCGCCCATTATGCTCATAATGATTATTTACATATGGCCGCGGAGATGGGTATTTTGGCCCTGCCTCTCATGATTTTTATACTGGTGATTATAATCGGCAGAGGTTTGACAAAAGGTGTCTTTCATCCTGTTGTACTCGGTTGTGCCATAGGAATACTTAGCCTGTCTCTTCACGGGTTGGTGGATTTCAATTTTCATATACCGGCTAATATGATATTATGTGTAATATGTGCCGCTGTTATAATGAAAGAAACAAAGCGTTAACCCGGAGTGTTTTGGATGCTTCATGAGAGAGATAAAGTAGTAAGGCGGGCGATGATAATACTTGACGCGTTTATTGTGTCCCTGTCTTTTGTTTACGCGTTTTTTTTAAGACAATATTTTCACAGCTACTACAGGCTTGATATTTTTTCTTCCGTTCAAGTTGTTGAATATATGCCTGTATCTTTGAAGAAGTACTCAGTTGTTTTGTTCCTTGCTCTTTTTGTATGGGGCGGCATGCTTTATTTAAACAACATGTATGGCTCCATGCGCAGGAAGGCGATTTTTGAGATTATTTGGATAGTTATTAAATCGGCATTTTTTACTGCTGTTGTCTTTGGCTCCATGATTTTTTTCTTTAAGTTGAGGTTTGTAAGCAGAATGTTTTTCGCTATTTTTATGACGGTTAGCCCGGCTTTTGTCCTGCTGGAGAAAATAGCGGTTTTTAATATCATGCGTTATGCGCGTAAGCAGGGTTATAATTTCAGGAGGCTTCTTGTTGTCGGGACGGGAAAGCGGGCTGCCGATTTTATTGAAAAGGTGAAAAATCGTTCAGAATGGGGGCTTAAGATACTGGGTGTTGTCTGTGATGAGCCGGGCAGGGGGGTTAAAAAGGTTAGAGGCATTGATGTGATAGGGGACATCAAGGATTTGCCTTTGATGTTGTACGGAAGGGCTGTGGACGAGGTTGTTTTTGTGGTACCGAGGTCAAGGTTAAATCACATTGAAAAAGCCCTTTATACCTGCGAAACAAAAGGTGTTAAGGCAACAGTGGCAGTGGATTTATTTAATTTGAAATTGGCTAAATCACGCCAGACAGAAATTGACGGAATGCCCCTTCTTACATTTGAAACCACAGTTGCCCGGGAATGGGAATTCTTTATTAAAAGGGCGATAGATATTATTTTGTCGGGCTTTGCTTTAATCATACTGTCCCCGGTCTTTGCATTGACAGCACTCATGGTAAAACTGACATCTTACGGCCCTGTATTATTTGTACAGAAAAGAGTTGGTTTAAACGGGAGAACGTTTTCTTTGTATAAATTCCGCAGCATGTATAAAAAAGCTTCTGAAAAACTAACGGAACTTGAAGTGATGAATGAAATGAGCGGCCCTGTTTTCAAGATGAAGCAGGATCCCCGTATTACGCGGGTAGGAAAATTTTTGAGAAAATTCAGTATTGATGAATTCCCTCAATTTTTTAATGTTCTTCTCGGGCATATGAGCTTGATCGGCCCCAGGCCGCCGCTCCCGGAAGAAGTGGCCAAGTATGAATTCTGGCAAAGCAGGAGATTGTCCATGCGCCCGGGCCTCACATGCTTATGGCAGATAAGCGGCAGAAACAAGGTGGATTTTAACGAATGGATGAAGCTGGACCTTAGATATTTGGATAACTGGTCGTTATGGCTTGACTTTAAGATTTTTGTTAAAACGATTCCTGTTGTTTTATTCGGGATCGGGGGGTATTAAAATTTGCTGTCAAAGGAAAGGGAAATCGTGAAAACAAATATTAAAACTAAATGTTTTTTCACAATACTTGTGGTTGTTCTATCGGGGATAATCTTTTGCGGGTGCGGATGTGATTTTACAGGCCCCGGATCTGAAGATGAGAGTGTTGTAGCCAGGATAAACGATTATGATCTTACCGTTTCGGATTTTAAGAACGAGGCTGCTTTTACACTTTCCCAAAAGGATATATTATCCAATCCGCTGGAAGCAAAAGAGAGACTGTTGGAAAGTTTGATAACAAAAAATATTTTACTTCAGGAGGCCCAGAAACAGAATTTTGACAAAGATAGAGAATTTATGAAGGAAATAGAAAGCTACTGGAAACAGGCGTTATTGAAACTGATTTTAAAATACAAATCTAACGAGCTCTTTCGTGATATTTGTGTGGAAGACGCTGAAGTATTGTATGAATACAAGCGTATGAGGCGTAAAATTCTTGCCGGGATAATAATTCTGAATGACAAGTCATCCGCTGACAGGCTGTCCAAATCCGGTGATAATTTTGAAGAAGTAAAAAACAGCATGGAGAAAAACATTGTTTCAGATGAACCTTCCGGATGGTGGATTTTGGGAGATTTGCCTCAATC
>JAGLRQ010000023.1 GCA_023136205.1 Candidatus Auribacterota bacterium | reverse complement strand
CAGTGAAAGAAGAATATAGAGAAATCGGGCCCTTTGAGAAAATATCCATGGAGGTAAAAGGAAACATATTAAACAGGAAGAAAGAAAGGGCTCTTGAAGATTGGATTTTCGGTTTAAGAAAAGAGGCCTTGATTAAAGTTGACAGAAAACTTTTGAAAGAAATTAAAATTGATGGAGCTAAATGAGAGTGAGGGGAACGAAAGATGAAAGACAAATACAAAAATAAAAGAAAAAATTATTTTATCAAAAAGGATTTCCAGATAAGGTTTGTTATCAAATTTTGTACTCTTGTCATATTGGGGGCGGTTGTTTCCGGAACTATCATCTACGCGATGTCAAGATCTACGGTTACAACTACGTTTGAAAATTCCAGGCTCATCATGAAGAGTACCGCGGAGTTTATATTACCGGCGGTTCTGCTCAGCAGTACAATTGTGGTTTTGCTGCTGGGATTAGCGACTGTCGCGATTACACTTGTTGCTTCTAACAGGGTTGTCGGCCCGATTTACCGTATGAAAAAAGATATTCAGGAAGTGGCTTCGGGAAATCTAAGGAAAAAGTTTAGTTTGCGGCATAGAGACGAAGGAAAAGATCTTGCTGAAAGCTTAAATGAAATGACAAAAGCACTTAAGGAAGATATGGGGAAAATAAAACAGGCTATTGCTAAGCTGGAATCATGTGCTGAAACAGAAGACCGTAAAAATAAACTTGAACAGGCAAAGTCTGTTCTTTCAAAATATACAACATAGTGTAAAATATGCGAGCCGGCATTTTAATTGATAAAATATTTAGAAGGGGATTTGCAGTAATTCTATACTCATTACTGTACCTTTTTTTCTATTGCGCGGTTTCATCACCTCTTTTTGCTGAAGACAGTGGAGATGCGTCAAGCGGCGAATGGCTTACCATAGAAAGTAATTATTTTACGGTATACTGCCGGCCGGATGCTAACCTGAAGAAAATCGAAAAAAAGTTGAGAAGAAGAAGATTTTATACTGATGGAGCTTTTAGAGTTGACCCTTTGTCTGCCCCTGCTGAGAAACTGGCTGACAGGCTGGATATTTTGTTTAACAGAGTAAAGAAATTACTTGAAATGTATCCCCGGACAAAAAATGTAAAGATAAAAATTTTTAAGGACAGAAAAGAATTAGATGATGAATATTATCGGATTTTTAGGAAAAAAGACGGGTATATATCTTTTTATATTCATAAGTATAAAACAATATACACAACAGAACGTGATATATCCGATTCGGTTATCGCGCATGAAATGGGGCACGTTATTACTGACCATTATTTTGTAGTAAAGCTGCCTGGAAAGATCGGGGAACTAATGGCCACTTATGTGGACTTACATTTGGATGATTAAAAACGGTATCCCAAAAAAACACTTGCAATAATTGGCTTTTTATGATAATTTTTTTAATCTAGGATTTAAGAGAAGAACAAACATAAAATTGAGGGTGGTATAATGAAAAGAATATTTTCGATTTTAATAGTTAGTTTATTTGTGGTATGGGGCATTTCTCTATCTCCTTCCAACGCGAGCGCGATTCCGGACGCGGGTGCGATTACAAATGTGGAATTTGCCGAACTTTTAATGGTTCCGATACTTAATGCGGCACAGGGAGAAATGCCGGCTGAAACAGAAGGCCTTTCAGACGAAGAGTATTTTGAGGTTCTTTCCAATATTTTAGCATCATATGGAATAGATGCTTTTATGGATTCCGAAGCAGGGAGGGTAATTACTATCAGGGATATGGTAAATATTCTTTATAAACTGGCTGGTGGAAAAGGCAATCCCGGTATTGAGGAAAAAGTTCAGTACATGGTTGAAAACGAATATATGCCCCCTGTTGATGATGTGAATGCCAAAGTGCCTCTGGGTTTAGCCGCAGAAGTAATTGCTAATATTGATTTTGCCCCGATTGTCGCGGAAGCTTACAGCCCGCCGGAACGTCCCAGAGGATGGATCAGCACGGTTGGGATAGATCAGGCAAGCGGAAATTAGATCGGGTAATTCCACAGAGTAACAAACGGCAGAATTTTATTGACATTAATCTATTTGTTGTTAAAATTTCCCTATGGTCTGTCAAAGTGTTGGCAGATGTCTAAAATATTCTAAAACAAATCGAAAAGGAAGCTATGTTAAAATGCTAACTAATATTAAAAAAGAAACGTTAAGGGTTGTTGCAACCTGTGCTTTTACGGGCTTATTTTTATTAGTGTGTAGCGGTGCTGTGAATGCCGAGTTTACCGACCAGCAGGATTTGCCGGATATGCGTAAATTTACCACCAGCTGGAGAACAAGCGCGGGAGATTTGCCTGATAGAGAAGGGTTAGAGGTTGATCCTTTTCTTTTTCACGGCGCTTTCAAGGTAAAGGAGACATTTGACACAAATATCTATTTGTCGAATGAAGACGAAGAGTCGGACATGATAACACTTTTGAACCCTTCCGTAGGGGTTGAAATTCCTGTTTGCGACCATAAGCTCACTGCTGAATATAGTTTAGGCGCGTACTTTTTTGCAAGGCATGACGAAGATCATATAGACCATTTAATCAGAGGCCTCGCTGAAATAAACCTTACCGATTTTAAGATTACGGTTAGTGATATATACAGGCGCTTTACCCACAGATCAGGTTCGGAAGATACTAACAGAATAAGACAGCAGCATAACTCCCTCAGAGCCGGTATTTCAGCGGAATTTGACCAGTTAGACTTTGATGTCGGCTATACTTTTGAAATAGACGATTACCTCAGAGACCTGAGTATATTTCAAACATTGAATTACAAAGATAAAGACAGGTATTCGAATATAATAGACGCAAAGCTGGCCTATAGATTTTTGCCTAAAACATCTATTCTTTTTGAGAATTATCTTGGCTTTGTTAATTATCAGAGCAAATTAAGTTCTGATTCGTGGTACACCGAAAACTTGATAGGGCTCAGGGGTGAGTTGGACAAAGATTTTACAGTTGATGTGAAAGGTGGTTTTAGGTACCAGAACTATAAAAAATCGCGCCTTACAGTTGACGATGACTTTGCGAGTTTTGTTGCCAGAGGAGATATTGACTACGCTATTACTGATAATGACATTATAAGCCTTGGTTTGGAAAGAAGCATATATGAATCAGCGTATAAGAACATGAATTATTATAATGTTAATTTTGTAAGCTTAAACTACAACCACAGGTTCAGGAAAAAGATAACCGGGACACTTTTTGGCGCTTACCAGTATAATCGCTATCCAAGCGAAACCACGGAAGGCTCAAAAACAGGTGAAAGATACGACCATCTGTTCGGAGGAGGCGGTTCTCTCAGGTATGACATGCGTAAATGGGTTTCATTTGAGGGCAGGTATGAATACCAGCAGAGGGATTCACGGTTTCCGGTCTTTGATTTTAAAGATCACCTGTTGTCACTCAGAGGAACAGTAGGTTTCTAACGGGCTTTAAGCTTCCTCATTTCTTGCCAAATAAATATCGGGGAGATTCATTTTTCAAAATGAAAAGTTCTTTAATCGTTTTGTCCTTAATGTTATTTCTGTATACAGCGGTTTTCGCGCAAAGTTCAGAATATCGGATACAGCCAACAGATGTTCTGACGATAACTGTGCATGAACACCTTGATTTAGCTACGAAAACAAGGGTTACTGCCGACGGACAGATAACCTTTCCTCTTCTTGGAAGGCTGTTGGTTAAAGGCCTGACAGTCCAGGAACTTGAAAAAAAAATAAAAGATTCGCTTGAAAAGGATTATATTGTCAACGCGCAGGTGTTGGTTTTTATTGAAGAATATCATCCCAGGCAGTTTTCTGTTATGGGTGAAGTAAGGCGTCCCGGCAAATATGATATGCCCTCTGAGAAAGATGTAACAGTCCTTGAAGCAATAGCGATGGCGGCGGGGTTTACTGAAGATGCCAGCATAAACAGTACAAGGATTATACGAATGGATGAAGGGGAGAAAAAAACTATAATAGTCAAAATAACGGATATTACGAAGAAGGGACAAAAAGAGAAAGATATTATTATCAGGCCGGATGATATTGTTTTTGTGCCGGAAAGTTTTTTCTAACAAGGAATTAGTGAGAAAATGGATACACCAAAGATAGAAGAAGATCTTCATCTTAAAGATTATGTAAATGTTATACGCCGCAGAATCGGAGTTGTTGCCTTATTTTTTACTACGGTAGTTTCGGTTGTCGCGGTAGCCAGTTTTACCATGAAACCTGTTTACCGCGCCACTACAACTCTTCTGATAAACGTAGAAAATCCCGATGTTTTGACAACCTCAGGCGTTGTATCGCTGGAATCACGGAACTACTATGCTTACAAAGACTATTACCAGAGTCAGATAGAAATTATTACTTCCCGTGCTATAGCTCGCAGCGTATTTGATGACTTTAATCTTTCCCGGAAAGAAGAGTACGCTGAGGCAAAAGACCCTTTAAGCGCTTTTTTAAAAACCATTAAAGTTGAGCCTGTCAGGGATACACGCCTTTTAAACCTGCACGTGGACAATAAAGATCCGGAACTTGCCGCGGAAATAGCCAATCGTATAGCGGACATATATGTGGAGCGTAATCTTTACTATATCAGCAGGGATGAGATGATGAATCTCTTAAAGAATGAATATTTAAAACTGGACGCGAAGCTATCTGAGTACAACAAGACATATAAAAGCCGGCATCCCCAGATGATACGGTTAAAAGAAGAAATGAATGAAATGGTCAGGGCAATTGAGAATGTAAAGAAATCAATTTTTGAATACGGTATGAAGGAAGAAGATTTTTTAACCGGAGGCAAACATTCACTTAAAGGCCTTAAGGCAAACAATGTCAGTATACTGGACATTGCTGCAACACCGGTAATACCAACAAAACCAAAGAAGAAACTTTATATTTTACTTGCCGCGGTTATGGGTGTTTTCGGGGGAATAGGGCTTGCGTTTTTCTTTGAGTATCTGGATGATACTGTTAAAAGCATCGAGGATACGGAAAAGCTGGCAGACTGGCTCCTTTTGGGAGCAATCCCTGAGATTGGCAAGGTTAGAAAAGGGTTTAAAAAATACGAAAAGGGTTTTTTAGCGCATATCAAACCAAAAGATTCAGTAGTTGAAGTATACAGATCAATCCGGACAAGATTACTTATTTCATCCGCGGAAAATAAACCTTTAAGCATTGCTGTTACAAGCCCGGGCCCGGGGGAAGGAAAGACAACAAATCTGTCTAACCTTGGTACTGTTATAGCTCATACCGGAAAACGTGTGCTTTTGGTAGACGCAGATATGAGAAAACCCAATTTACATAAAGTTTTTAGAAAGAAAAACAGGGGAAAGAACAGTGAGAAAGGCCTGAGTGATTTTCTCTCCGGCCGGGCAGAGTTTAAGGATTTAGTACAGGAAACAGAAATAGAAAACACTTTTTTAGTTACTTGCGGTGCTTGTCCGCCGAATCCGTCTGAACTGATTTCCAACGATAAAATGAAGGAATTTATAAATTCCGCCAAGGAAAAGTTCGATCTTGTTTTGTTTGATACTCCGCCTGTTGCTGTTGTTACGGATACAGTTGTTCTCTCAAAATTAACAGACGGCCTTATCATGGTTATAGAGAGCGGGAAAACACCAAAAAAGGTTATCCTCAGGGTTTCTAAATCCTTGAAAGTTTCAAATATAAAAGTTATTGGAGCCATTCTTAATAGAATTTGCCTTAAAGATAGTACACACAATTATTACTACCAGCAGTATTCATCTTAGTAACCATTCCCAACCATTACCCCCTTAACTTATTCCACCCCGAGGTGGAACAAAAAAAAGTGACAATTTTTGTATTTTAATTATATAATGAACCCATTCCACCCCCGGGGTGGAATAGAGGCGTTTTTAAAAATGTCAAAAGAATCAAAATCTTATAAAAATTTACCCATAACAATGAAAGCTTTCCTTCAAACCTTCGGGTGTCCAAAGAATGTAGTAGATTCCGAAAAGCTGGCTTATGTTGTTGAAACTGCCGGTATCGGGTGGGAAAAAGACCCTGCAAAAGCAGATATAATAATAGTTAACACCTGTGGTTTTATAAAACCGGCTGTTGAGGAATCTTTAACCGCGGTTCTTGAAGCTTCCCTTTTCAAGAAGCATGGCAGATGCCGTTTGCTGGTTGTTGCCGGGTGCCTTTCTAAAAGGTATGCGGGTGAGCTTTTTAGCAAAATAAAAGATGTGGATTGTTTTATCGGTCCGCAATCTATAGGCGAGTTGGAAAATATAATTAAAGAGTTTAAAAGAGGCTTGTTTAAAAAAAGAAGGCTTAAGCTTGATGTATCGCCGGAAAGATTAGCAAGAAAATTATTAACACCCTTTCACTATGCTTATTTGAAAATAAGCGACGGCTGCGACAACAAGTGTTCTTACTGTACTATACCCTCCATAAGAGGCCCTTTAAAAAGTAGGGAGCAGGCGGATATTATTGAAGAGGTCAGGAAGCTTGTGTCAGGGGGTGTTAAGGAGCTTATTATTGTGGGCCAGGATATAGCGGCTTATGGTATGGACAGGGGAAAACAGGAACTCTCGTCGCTTCTTTCTAAAATTGAGCAGATAAATGCTGTAAAATGGATAAGGCTTATGTATCTTCATCCTCTGCATGTAACGGATGAGCTCATAGGGCTTATAGCGTCTTCGGATAAGATATGCAAGTATGTTGATATGCCTATACAGCATATCAACAGTTTGATTTTAAAGAAAATGGATAGAAGAGTTACTACTGAAAAGGTACGCGAGCTCCTTGTTAAATTAAGGAAGATTGAAGGGGCAAAAATAAGAAGTACTTTTATTGTCGGTTTTCCGGGGGAGAGTGAAAAGGCGTTTGAAGAATTGATGGATTTTGTGAAAGAAATCAGGTTTGACAGGCTGGGCTTTTTTATTTATTCAAGGGAGGAAGGAACAAAAGCTTACAGCTTTGATAACGTTGTAAGCAAAGAAGTTGCCGAAAGCAGGCTGATGAGATTGGCTGAACTGCAGAAAAAAATATCCATGGAAATCAATAAAAGGTTAACAGGAGAAACAATAGAGGTTATAATTGATAGATCTGCGGAGGGTAAGAATTTTTTTTATGGCCGCAGCCGGTGGGACGCGCCGGAGGTAGATTGTTCGGTTAAAGTATCAGGCAAAGGGTTGAACCCGGGTGATATCGTTAAAGTCATTGTGGAAAAAGCGTTTCCCTATGAATTGGAAGCGAAATTAATGTAAATAACTATGAATATTCCTAATAAACTGACCATGGTAAGAATTATTGTAGCATTTATATTTATGGGTGTTCTGGTTTCTTCAATTCCTCTTAAGGGTGTAATGGCCTTTGTTCTTTTTGCTGTTGCTTGCTTGACAGATTTTTATGATGGAAAGATAGCGAGAGAGAGAAATATTGTTACCAACTTTGGTAAACTCATAGATCCTCTTGCCGATAAAATTCTTATTTCAGCGGCCTTGATTTCTTTTGTCCAGATGCCTGATACCAGGGTGGCTATGAATGGCATTGTAAGGTATTTCGTTCCGGCATGGATGGTTGTGGTGATAATAGGAAGAGAGTTTGCCGTTACGGGTATACGTTTGCTTGCCGCTTCAAAGGGTAAAGTGATATCCGCGGGCAAAGGGGGCAAGCATAAAATAATTTCACAGATAGTCGCGATATCCACAATACTTCTGTTTCTTGCCGCGAAAGAGGTTTTAACCACATTTTTCAGTTGGGACAACAGGGTAGATTATTATTTCGCTTTTGTCTCGTTTTTTCTGGTATTCATCGCGATGATTTTATCATTGCTCTCCGGGTTTTTCTACCTTAGGGATAATAAAGATTTATTCCTTAATTAAGGAGTGTTCCTCTGAAAAGATTAAACAGGCTCATAGCTACCTTTTTCGGTGTCGGGTATGTTCCTCCCGCGCCCGGAACGCTGGGTGCTCTGGCAGGTTTTATTATTTTCTATTTAACTTCCGGTAACCGGCTAATACAAGCTGTTGTTTTCGGTGTGCTTGCTGTTTTGGGGTTTATTGTTTCGGGTAAAGTTGAAAATGAGCTTAATGAAAAAGATCCCGGGTGTATAGTCATTGATGAGGTGGTCAGCGCGTATGTTACAATGTTTTGCATATATCCTGAAAGAAAGTTTTTCTGGTTATTGTTTTTGCTGGGGTTTTTCCTTAACAGGTTTTTTGATGTTGTAAAGCCGCTGGGGATTGATAAATTACAGTCTATAAAGGGTTCCGGGGGGATTATGTTAGATGATATTCTGGCGGGGATTTATTCTAACATGGTTTTATGGATGATTATCTGGGGTTTTTCCTTATGAATAAAAACTGTCTGTTGTTTTTTTTGATTTTTACTTTTTTTGGTTTTTGTTACGCGGAACCCGGTTGGGAATCGCTTAATGAAGCCTTTGATGTTCAGATATGGCAGGACGATTCACTTTGGGATGACAATGACAGCAAGGCAGCAAAAAGGCTTAATCTTAAGGAAGAATCCAGAACTTTATGGAATAATGATAAAAAAGAAGACAGCAAAAATCTCAGCCCTCTTCTAAAGAGGCTGATGCCGGAAGAAAAATTTTTTATCTCGGAAGAGTCCAGTTTCAGGCGGTATCCGTCGAAACAGGATCTGATTCTGGGGGCAAGAGCTTATTCTTTTGCTCTTTACGCTAAAGATGGAAAGGCCGCGTGTATCTCTATCGTTTTTGCCAATAAAGGAGATATAAAAGAGCTTTTCAGCGGCTCCGGCGTAAACTGGCGAAACTATAATAAAATAATAATTGAAGACGGTAAAAAACTCAGGGAAAAACTAATATCAGTACTGGGAAAAAGCAAGACAGATAAATTCGGGCAGGGTAAAGCTGTCGGGGAAGCAGTTGAGAGATGGAATTGGAACGGGCATTCAATTCTTCTGTCTATGCAGGAGAATGAATATGTGGCTCTTCGGATAGTGCCGGCTGAAGTCGCGGATGCTATGGGAAAGCCTGACAAAATATCGGATATCAAACTCCGGGAAATTCTTGAAAAACGTGTAAAGAGAAGAAAAAACGGGGATGTCATCATTACAGGTATCCCCATGGTAAATCAGGGAGAGAAGGGTTATTGTGTTCCTGCCACCTGGGAAAGGTACCTGAGGTATGTTGGCATCCCTGCTGATATGTACGTTCTTGCCATGGCGGGAGACACCGGGGTTACAGGCGGTACTTCTGTTGACGCAATGGCTAAAGGCGCGGAACAGTTGGTGCGTAAAAACCGCCGAAGCATTCAACAAGTTAGTTTTTATTCAATAAAAGCGCATAAGTTCTCAAAATATATAGATAAAGGATTGCCCGTAATGTGGAGTATGTTTTCCGGGGAAGAAAGAAATTACGAGATTACACGAAGATCGAAAAAACGTTTAACTGTTTCAGACTGGGATAAATGGATTGAGCAATTAAAACCCGTTCGTAAATCCGCGAAGCGAATGATAATCGATAAATTAAAAGCCGGGCATGTATGCCTAATAATCGGATATAATAAAAAAACAAAGGAAATCGCGATATCAGATTCTTATGGCCCTGAATATGCTGAGCGATGGATTACTGAAGAAGAAGCGGATGCGATAAGCCGTAATGATTTCCGTATTATAAAATGGTGAACAGGAGAGGATAATGAAATATTTGATTACCGGCGCCGCCGGGTTTATAGGATCATCTCTTACGGAAAGGTTATTAAGAAGGGGCGATAAAATTGTCTGTGTTGATAATTTCAATGATTTTTATGACCCTGCCGTTAAAAGAAAAAATATAAAATCTTTTTTGGATAATGGGTCGTATAAATTGGTTGAAACTGATATAAGGGATTTTGAAAAAATAAAAAAGATTATTTGTGCGGGTGGATTTGATTGTGTTGTTCACTTTGCGGCCCGGGCCGGTGTGAGGCCTTCTATTATAGAGCCCGAGCTTTATAAAGAAGTTAATGTTGGAGGGACAACCAATATACTTGAGGCTTGCCGGGACGCGGATTGTAAAAAGATTGTGTCCGCCTCGTCTTCGTCGGTTTATGGAAACTATCCCGAAGTTCCTTTTTCGGAGGATATGTCTCCTTTGGCCCCTGCATCTCCATATGGTTTTACCAAGCTTCGCGGTGAGGAAATATGCAGGAAGTACTGGAAGGACTACGGTATTAAATCAGCCTGTCTGAGGTTTTTTACGGTTTACGGCCCGAGACAGAGGCCTGAGATGGCTATTCATAAATTTATACGCAGGATTATCAGCGGCAAACAAATAGAGATTTTTGGGTTAGGTTCTTCCTCAAGAGATTATACCTATATAGATGATATTATTGACGGGGTAATTGCTGTTATTGATAAAGATTTTGACTTTGAGATATTTAACCTGGGAGATTCCAGTCCTGTTAACATCCTTGACCTTGTTAAGATTATTGAGAAAGCTGTGGGGAAAGAGGCAAAGATAAAGTTTGCGAGTAAGCAGGAAGGTGACGTGGAAAGAACCTTTGCCGATATTACAAAAGCTTCAAAAGAGTTAAATTATTATCCGAAAGTAAGCATAGAAGAAGGTGTAAGAAGATTTGTTGAATGGATTAAAAGCAGTGAGAGAAGGAGGAAAGATGCTGAAACAAGTTCAGCATGACGAAAAATGTCACCCAGAACTATGTAAAATGGCATCCCGAATTATGCAAAATGTCACCCTGAACTATGCAAAATGTCATCCCGAACTATGCAAAATGTCACCCTGGACTATGCAAAATGTCATCCAGGACTATGCAAAATGTCATCCAGGACTTGTTTCGGGATCTCAGAAGTGCAGAATATAAAGAAAGAGAAGATGCTGAAACAAGTTCAGCATGACGGGAAAAAGGAATGAAAGGAAATTCATTTGAAGAGCCATATTCGGTTACAGAAATTACCAGGGGTATAAGAACAATCCTTGAAGAATCTTTTCCTGCTGTCTGGATGGAAGGCGAGGTTTCTAATTACAGACAGCCTGCATCCGGCCACATATACATTACTTTAAAAGACGGTAATGCTCAGATACAGGGCGTTATATACAGAGGGTATGCCCGGTATCTTTCTACGCGGCTGGCCAACGGGATGAGGGTATTGGTTTTTGGTTCTGTTTCCGTTTATGAAAGGGGTGGGTCTTACCAGATAAATATTGCTCAGATTGAAGAAAAAGGTGTGGGTTCTCTTCATGCTGCCTTTGAAAAGCTTAAGGATGAACTTCAACAAAAAGGTTATTTTGACAGAAAAAGGCCTGTTCCGCGGTTTGCGAAGAATATCGGTGTTGTAACATCTCCTACCGGGGCTGCTATACAGGATTTTCTTAATGTGACACGGAGAAGGTCTGCGGGAATTAACGTTCTGATAAAACCCGTCCGGGTTCAGGGGCTGGGAGCTTCTTCTGAAATTTCCGGAGCGATCCACGAATTAAATAAAATTAAAGGCCTGGAACTTATTGTTATTACAAGGGGGGGAGGAAGCATAGAAGATCTTTGGCCGTTTAATGAAAGAGAGGTTGCAGAGGCCATTTATCATTCCCCTATACCGGTTGTTTCCGCTGTCGGCCATGAGATAGATTTTACCATTTCGGATTTTGTGGCTGATTTGAGGGCTTCAACTCCTTCCGCTGCCGCTGAGCTTATTGTTGCTGACAAGCTTGAGCTTATTGATAAAATATCTTTTTATAAATCCTATCTTAAAAAATATATAAAGGTTGAGTCTGAAAGAAGAAGAGAGGTTTTGTTGAGGTTAAGCCAGAGCAGGCTGTTCACCGCTCCGCAGGAAATGCTTTATCAGTATCAACAAAGACTTGATGATTATTCTGATATAATGTATAAAGCTCTGAGGTATAAATTAGGTATGTTAAAAGAGAGATTAGCTGGTGTTTTAAATCATCTTAACTCTTTAAATCCCTGTTCGGTTTTAAAGAGGGGTTTTAGTATTACTTTTGCCGGCGGAAAGATTGTCAGGGCGTTTAATCAGGTGAAAGCGGACCAGAAAATAACAACAAAGCTCTATGAAGGAGAAATAGTTTCGAGGGTGTTAAAGGAGTAAAAAAATGGCTCCAAAAATAAAATTTGAAGCAGCGCTAAAAAAACTTGAGAAGATTGTAGAACAATTTGAGAAAGATGAGTTGTCTCTTGAAGAACTGACGGGCAAGTATGAAGAGGGAATGAAGCTGATTAATTTTTGCGGTGAAGAGCTTTCTAAAGCTGAAAACAAGATAGAGATGTTTGTCGGGAAGAAAAAAGTTCCTTTTGAAGAGTGTAAGAAAAATGATTCTCCTCAGGTTGATACATCAATCAGAAAAAAAAGCAAATAATACAGGGAAGCTTTAGATGTCAAAAATACTTGAACAGGTCAATTCTCCTGCTGATTTGAAAAACATAAAAATAGAAAAGCTTGAAGAACTTTGTTCCGAGATAAGGGCGTTGATTATAGATGTTGTTTCCAAAAACGGGGGACATCTCGCCTCATCTCTCGGAACTGTTGAGCTTACTGTTGCTCTGCATTATGTTTTTAACACTCCGCGGGACAAGATTGTATGGGATGTCGGGCATCAGGCTTACGCCCATAAGATACTGACAGGAAGAAAAAATAAGTTCCATACAATAAGAAGAAAAGGCGGTTTGAGCGGTTTTCCCAAGCCCTCTGAAAGCGAATATGACTCTTTTATGGCAGGGCACGCGAGTACATCTATTTCCGCGGCTTCCGGGATGGCCGCGGCAAGGGATCTTAAAAAAGAAAATTATGATGTGGTTGCTGTTATAGGTGACGGAGCTCTTACCGGCGGGATGGCGTTTGAAGCAATGAATAATATCGGAGCCAGCGGGAAAAGGGTTATGGTAATACTCAACGGCAATGAAATGGCGATTTCTCCCAGTGTAGGAGCTATGTCAAACTATCTTAATAAAATAATAACTTCGCCTTTGTACAATACCTTAAAAAACGATATTGAAGCTGTTGTGGATAAGATTCCTACGGTAGGTAAAAAAATGCTTACGGCCGCTCGAAGGGTGGAGGAAGCGGTTAAAAGCCTTATAGTTCCCGGTGCTTTGTTTGAGGAATTAGGTTTCAGGTATTTCGGGCCTATTGACGGTCACAATATACCTCTGCTTATTAAGACTATAAAAAATGTTAAGAATATTTCCAGCCCCCTAATTGTTCATGTGGTGACAAAGAAGGGCAAGGGTTATGGGATATCAGAGGAGCATCCTGAGCTGTTTCACGGAGCAGCGCCGTTTGAAATTGAAACCGGTGAAAATGTAAAGAAAAAATCAGTTCCTACCTTTACTAAAGTTTTTGGCGATGAGCTGGTAAAGCTTGCTGAAAAAGATAAGAGGATTATCGCGATTACCGCCGCGATGTGTCTTGGGACGGGGTTGACCGGGTTTAAAGAGAAATTCCCAGAGAGGTTTTTTGATGTTGGTATAGCCGAACAGCATGCTGTAACTTTTGCCGGGGGCCTTGCTGCCTGCGGCCTTAAACCTGTTGTTGCTATTTATTCAACTTTTTTACAGAGGGCTATAGATCAGATATTTCATGACGTTTGTCTTATGAATCTGCCTGTTGTGTTTGCTCTGGACCGTTCCGGTTTGGTTGGGGAGGACGGGCCTACTCATCACGGTGTATTTGATATTACTTATCTTTCAATGCTGCCGAATCTTATGGTTCTTTCGCCTTCAAACGGCGATGCTTTGAGAGCTCTTTTGAAGTTGGCTTTAGATTGCGGAGGCCCCTGTGCCGTCAGATATCCGAAGGGTTCTGTTCCTAATGGTGTTCCCGTAATGAAATATGAGATCGGTAAGTGGGGGATTGTTAAGGAAGGGAAAGACGGCTATATCCTCGCGGCAGGTTCTGTTGTCGGTTCGGCTTTTGAGGCGGTAAAGATGTTAAATAGTGAGGGGATAGATGTCGGACTTGTGGATTGTTATTCCATAAAACCTCTGGATGTGGAAATGCTGAACGGGATATTAAAAGAGAATAAGCCTGTGGTAACGCTTGAAGAGAATGTCGAAAGGGGCGGCTTTGGCTCGTATATATCCGAGGTTTCTTCGTCGCTTGGCTTTTCTAATTTGATAAAGCATATTGCTTTGGGTGATGAGTTTGTACAGCATGCCAGCTGTGCGGAGCTTTATAATATCACAGGGCTTGCTCCTGAAAGCATTGCGGCTAAAGTGAAGTCACTTGTTGTACCCCATTAGTTCCCGCCTTTTTAAGTAAAACATTTGACATAAGTGGCAATATACTGCTATAGAGCTATATATGAAAAAGAAAGACCGTTTAGATAATTTGCTTTTTGGCCGGAGGCTTGTTAAGTCAAGATCTCAGGCTAAAGCCCTGGTTCTCAGGGGAAGTGTTTTTGTTAACGGAGTAATGGTTGATAAAGCGGGAAAGCTTACGGCTGTGGATGCTTTAATAGAGGTTAAAGAGGAAGTTAAATATTCAAGCAGGGGCGGCTTTAAGCTTGAACATGCTATAGAAAAATTTAATATTGATGTTATCGGTGTTGTTGCGGTTGATATAGGGGCTTCAACGGGAGGGTTTACGGATTGTCTTTTAAAGCACAAAGCCTTAAAGGTTTATGCTGTAGATGTTGGCTATGGCCAGTTAGATTATGTTTTAAGAAATGATTTAAGAGTTGTTGTGATGGAGCGCTGCAATGCGCGTTATTTGAAGCTTGAAGATATCGGTGAGCCTGTAGATTTAGTAACAGTGGATGTTTCTTTTATTTCGCTTGAAAAAATATTACCCGTCTCTTATAGTTTACTGAAACCGTCGGGCAAATGTATTGTGTTGATAAAGCCTCAGTTTGAGGCAGGGAGGACTGAGGTTTCTAAAGGCGGTGTTGTAAGATCAGAGGAGGTAAGGCTGAAAGTTATTGACAGGATAAAAGATATTGCGTGCAAGGAAGGGTTTAACGTCAGGGGTGTTGTTAAGTCTCCTTTAAAAGGCCCGGCAGGGAATATCGAGTATTTGATGTTTATGGAGAAGGCAGATGAAAATTAAAACTGTTGGAATTTTTTCTAACATTCAAAAGCTCGGAAATATCGAATTTGTAAATAAGGCGGTTGATATTTTCGCGGGCCTGGGTGTTAAATCAGTTGTCCCTGAAAAGATTACGGGGGTTTCCGCTGATGTTCTGCCTATAGAAAGATTTCTTGAAGCAGTTGATATGGTCTTTGTTTTTGGCGGGGACGGCACTTTTTTAAGAGCCGCTAGACAGTGTTGCAAAGCCGGTGTCCCTCTGCTTGGGATAAATACCGGTTCTCTGGGTTTTTTGACTGAGTTTACAAAGAGTGATTTTGAAAAAGGTATTGGCAAGATTTTATCGGGTGATTATCAGATAGCTGAGCTTATGATGTTTAAAATAAGCGTTATGGATAAAGGTAAAGTGGTTAACAAGTATAAGGCCCTCAATGATGTTGTGATAAACAGGGGCGCTTTTTCGAGGGCTGTGGAAATTAAGGTAACTGTGGATGGCGAGGTTTTAAATGAGTATTATGCCGATGGCTTGATTGTTTCCACTCCGACAGGTTCGACGGCTCACTCGCTTTCAGCGGGAGGCCCGATTGTTGTCCAAAAAATGGAAGCGATGATTATTACTCCGATATGCCCTCATAGTTTAAGCAACAGGCCTGTTATTGTTCCTTCATCTTCCAGGGTGGAGTTTTCTTTGTCAGGTTCTCGCGAGAGCGCGAAATTGACTGTTGACGGACAGATTGGGTTGGATGTTAAAGATAGTGTTGTTGTGGAAAAGAATGTTGATTCGGTTAAGCTGGTGCGTCCCCGCGAAAAATCGTATTTTGAGATTTTGAGGGAGAAACTGAATTGGAGCGGAAGTTTTAAGACTTCTCAAAAATAAAAATGGCTTATATTAAAATAAAAACTGAAAAATGCAAGGGATGCGGCCTTTGCGTCGGCGTCTGTCCTGATAATGCGATTAAACTTTCCGAAAAGTTTAATGAAAAAGGTTATTCCTATATTGTTTATGAAGGAGAAAAATGCAGAGGATGCAAGATGTGTGTGCTCATGTGTCCGGATTGTGTGATAGAAGTTTTTGAGGATGATAAATGAAGAATAAGGAATTAGTTTGCGGTAATATTGCTTTTTCTGAAGCGGCTATTCGCGGAGGCTGCAGGTATTATTACGGCTATCCTATTACTCCTCAGAATGAAGTAACCTCCTATATGTCCTCGAGGATGGATGAAGTTGGCGGTGTTTTTCTTCAGGCTGAGAGTGAAATTGCTTCCATTAATATGGTTTTTGGCGCTGCTTTGACGGGTGCCAGGGCTATGACTTCTTCTTCAAGTCCGGGGATAAGTTTGATGCAGGAAGGTATCTCTTATCTCGCGGCATGTGAGCTTCCCGCTGTAATAGCAAATGTTATGAGGGGCGGCCCCGGACTGGGGAACATTGCTCCTGCTCAATCTGATTATTTTCAGGCGGTTAAAGGGGGAGGCCACGGGGATTACAGGCTTATAGTTTATGCTCCTTCAACGGTTCAGGAGGTTGTTGATTATACTTATAAATCTTTTTCAGTCGCGGAGAAATACAGGATGCAGGTCATGATTTTAATGGATGGGCTTCTGGGCCAAATGATGGAGCCGGTTGTCTTTCCTGAGATGGTGGAGTTTAAAGGAATTAAAAGTGATTGGTCTATTACGGGATGTAAAGGCAGGGCTCCCAGGCTTGTGAGGTCGTTGTTTTTAGGCAGAGGGGTTCTTGAAGATCATAATAAAAAGCTTCAGGAGAAATATAAAAAGGCAGAGGAAACAGAGCTTAAGTATGAGACATATAAAACAGAAGATGCCGAAGTCCTTCTGACATCTTTTGGTATATGCGCGAGGTTTTGCAGGAAGGCAGTTGATTTGTTAAGGGAAAAGGGTGTAGCTGCGGGACTTTTCAGGCCTGTAACATTGTGGCCTTTTCCGGGGGATAAACTTTTTAAGGTTGCAGAAAATGTGAAAAAGATTGTCTGTGTTGAGATGAATGCGGGGCAGATGGTTGAGGATGTCAGGCTTTCTGTTTCTAATCCTGAAAAGGTAAGTTTTTTTGGAAGGACGGGCGGAGGGATTCCGTCGGTTTCCAAGATTGTTGAGTTTGCCAAATGAAAACTTTATATAAAAAACCTGAATCTCTTAATGATATTGTTACTCATTATTGTCCGGGGTGCGGCCATGGTATTGTGCATCGCCTTATCGCGGAAGTTATAGATGAACTTAATATCCGTGAGAAAACAATCGGGGTAGCTCCGGTTGGGTGTGCCGTTCTTGCTTACAATTATTTTAATTTTGATGTTACGGAGGCTGCTCATGGCAGGGCTCCTGCTGTCGCGACAGGGATAAAAAGGGCTCTTCCGGATAACTTTGTTTTTTCTTATCAGGGAGACGGGGACCTTGCGGCTATAGGAACCGGCGAGATAATTCACGCGGCAAACAGGTCTGAAAATATTTCTGTTGTTTTTGTTAATAACACTGTTTACGGAATGACGGGCGGCCAGATGGCCCCTACTACTCTTGTCGGGCAGAAGACTCTTACTTCTCCCGGTGGGAGAAGTTCTTGCACGGCCGGCAATCCCGTTAAAGTGTGTGAGCTTCTTGCTCCTCTTGAAGGCGTTAAGTATTTATATAGAGGGGCTGTCAGCAGTCCTTCCAAGATTAATACCGTAAAGAAAGCAATAAAGCAGAGTTTTGAAATACAGCTTGCGGGCGGAGGGTTTTCTCTTGTTGAGATTCTTGCACAATGTCCTACGTACTGGGGCATGACGCCTTGTGAAAGCGTAAAACATATTGAAACCGAGCTGGTGAAAACATTTCCCCTTGGTGAAATAAAAAAATGGAAGAAAGAATAGTCATATCCGGTTTTGGAGGGCAGGGGATTATTGCCCTTGGTAAATTCATTGCATTGACTGCAATGAATTCTGATAAGCATGTAACTTATCTTCCTTCTTACGGGGCGGAGGTGAGGGGTGGCACAGCGAATTGCCAGATTATAATTTCTGATGAAGAGATTGCGTCTCCGTGTATTGAAGATATGGATATTCTTATTGCGATGAATCAGCCTTCGTTTGACAGGTTTTGCGGCAATGTTGTTACAGGAGGCCTGATTGTGGTTAACACTTCGCTTGCCGCGGCAAAGCCCGGGGCTGTTAATATTCCGGCTACTGAGATAGCTGTTTCGCTCGGAGAAAAGAAGATCGCTAATGTTGTTGCTCTGGGCGCTTTGCTTGCGCGGGAAGAATTTCTTTCTGTAAAAGATATTAAAGATGCTCTTCCTGTTGTTTTAAAAGGAAGATGTGAAAAGATTTTGCGTTTGAATGTTCAGGCTCTTAATGCGGGATTAAGAAACAGTGAATAGCCCCCTCCGGGGAGGCTATGCTCCGCTCCGCACTATCTCGTGAATGGAGAAAGATTAAATTACTGGAAAAGAGGATGAAATGAACGATACCACAATAGTTAAGGCCAGATTTGCTCCCGCTCCGACAGGATATCTTCATGTGGGCGGAGCGCGTACGGCTCTTTTTAACTGGCTGTATGTTAGAAGAAACAAAGGAAAGCTTGTTTTAAGGATAGAAGATACGGATGCTGTGAGATCCACTGAGGAATCTACAAAAGCAATCTTTGAAAGCCTTAAGTGGCTTGGAATAGATTGGGATGAGGGGCCTTTCTTTCAATCCGGGAGAAAAGAGATCTACCGCAAGCACGCGGAAGATCTGCTTGCTAAAGGCCTGGCGTATGAATCGGATGAAGTGAAGGGAAATCATAAAGCTATAATTTTCAAGGTTCCTGAATCGGGCAAAGTAGCTATTCAGGATATTATTCATGATAAGGTGGAGTTTGACTGTTCTTTTATAAAGGACATTGTTTTGATGAAGTCCGATGGAACTGCCGCGTATAATTTTGCGTGTGTTGTTGATGACTGTCTTATGGGCATAACTCACGTGATCAGGGGAGATGACCATCTTTCCAATACACCGAAACAGCTTTTACTTTATAAAGCTCTTGGATTTAAAGTCCCTCAATTCGCTCACGTTCCTTTAATACTGGGGCCTGACGCCTCCAGGCTGAGTAAAAGACATGGAGCTACTTCTGTTGAACATTATCGCAAAGAAGGTTATCTGGATAAAGCTTTTGTGAATTTTCTTTCTTTGCTGGGATGGGCTCCGGGGGATGACAGGGAGAAGATGAGTATTGATGAGATAATTGAAGCATTCAGCCTTGATAGGATAGGGAAGAAAGGCGCTATATTTGATCTTAAGAAACTGCAGTGGTTAAACGGTGTTTATATAAGGGAGATGGATGTTAAAGAGCTTTGCTCTTACTGCAGGGGGTATTTGGAGAGCCTGCTGGATACGGAAGAGAATAAACAAAAATATGAATTTGTTATTGCGCTTGTTCAGGAAAGGTTGAAA
Source organism: Candidatus Auribacterota bacterium (assembly GCA_023136205.1). Taxonomy (GTDB): domain Bacteria; phylum Auribacterota; class UBA6266; order UBA6266; family UBA6266; genus JAGLRQ01. Next base: position 30,993 of record JAGLRQ010000023.1, on the reverse strand, counting down.
ACTTTTGCCGAGGTAGTGCCTCTTACCAAATTTTTCTTCGCGAAGGAAATTAAATATGGCCGGAAGGCTGTTAAAAAATACCTTTTAAAGGACGGGGTTTTGGATGTTCTTGATAAGGTTCTTTCTGTTATAGAAGACGCGGATGATTTCAGTATTGAGAATCTGGAAAAAGCCTTTGTGGCATTAAAAGAGTCCTTGAATGTTTCTAATGCGAAGTTGATTCATCCTGTGAGGGTTTCTATTACGGGGATAGCTGCCAGCCCTCCGATCTTTGAAACCATTGTGGCTGTCGGTAAGGATGCGTGTATAAAAAGAATTAAAGACGCGATGTCTTTTATAAAAAGCGGGGAGTTTCCGTATGAATTGGGCGAATAGAATAACAGTTTTAAGGATACTCCTGGTGCCGCTTTTTGTGGCTATGCTCCATTACTTCAGGGTATCGGAGCCTGCCGTGGCCGAGACTTACAGGTTTCTTGCTATTGTTATTTTTGTTATAGGGGTGATAACTGACGCGCTGGATGGTTTTATAGCGAGAAACTATAATCAAAAAAGCAGGCTTGGCATTATCCTTGATCCCATAGCGGACAAACTATTGTTGATGTCCGCTGTTATAATATTGACCTTTCCGAGCATGGCAGGAACCTCGATGAATTTTCATTTTCCCTACTGGTATGCTGTTCTTGTCATAACAAGAGATGCTCTTATTATTGCCGGTTCGCTGCTGATGTGGATGGTTGTCGGAGATGTTAACGTTAAGCCGAGTATGCTGGGTAAAGTTACAACATTTTTACAGATGACCGCGGTTATCTGGCTTCTGTTTATATTTCCACGCCCTTTGATACCTGTCTATCTGGCGACGCTGTTTACCGTTGTTTCCGGGATTGGCTATCTGCTTGAAGGGGCAAAACAGGCTGTGAGCGCTGAGGAAGATGCGGGAAAAAGGAAATAGATATTCTTATGAAAAAAAATATAAAAAAAATAGCGGTAATCGGCAGGCCTAATGTCGGCAAATCATCTCTTTTTAACAGGATCGTTAAAAAGAGGATTGCTATTGTTAATCCTGAACCGGGTGTTACGAGAGACAGGCTCTCTTCGGTTGTTAAATATGATGATACTGTTTTTGAGCTTATTGATACGGGTGGAATACATTCTGATGCCAGGTCCAAAGTAGAATCGGATATCCTGAAACAGGCTGATGTGGCGATATCGGCTGCTGATGTACTGATACTGGTTGTTGATGTTATGGCTGGCTGTGTTCCTCTTGACCTTGAGGTTGCCGAGCACGCGAGGCGTTCGGGCAAACCGATTATTGTTGCCGTTAATAAATGTGACAATGAAGAGTTGATGCAGGATATGGTTGTTTTTTATAAGATGGGGATAGACCCCATTATTGGTGTTTCCTCTATTCACGGGCATGGTATAGGTGAGCTTGTTGAAAGAACTCTTTCATATTTACCTCTGCTGGATGTAGAAGATTATGATGACAATTCTATAAAGGTAGCTGTTGTGGGAAGGCCCAATTCAGGCAAGTCCTCCTATATCAATAAGCTTCTTTCTGAGGACAGGGTTATTGTTGATAATGTTCCCGGGACAACGAGGGATGCTGTGGATATCCTTTTTCATAAAGGTAAGGACGCTTTTACTTTTATTGATACTGCCGGGATACGGCAGAAGAAAAAAATAAAAGATGCCGTGGAGCATTACAGCGTTATGAGGGCTGAAATAAGCATGAGCAGGTGTGACATAGCCTTTGTCCTCATTGATGCTGAGCGGGGGCTGGGCGCTCTGGAAGTTAAGATAGCTGGGCTTGTTGCTTCTAAGGGAAAGGCCTGTGTGATAGGCGTTAACAAGTGGGATCTTGTTAAAGGGGTTACTCAGGAAGATTATAAAAAAAGGCTTTATAATAAGCTTCCTTTTTTGTCTTATGCTCCGGTGATATTTATATCCGCTTTGACGGGCAGGAATATTGATGAGACTGTGAGCCTTTTTAAAGCGATGGATAATTTCCGGAAGATAAAGGTATCTACGTCCGATATAAACCGTGTGGTTCAAAGCGCTGTTGAAAGGCATAATCCTCCTCTGGTTAAGAAAGTCCGGGCGAAAATATATTATACAACTCAATGCGGTACATGCCCGCCGACATTTTTGCTTTTTGTGAATAATAAAAGGCATCTTAGAAAGAGTTATGAGCGTTATCTTTATAACTGTATAAGGGAATCTTTCGGGATAATAGGTGTTCCTATTATTCTTAAGTTTCGCAACAGGGAATCCATTTATAAATAGTTAGGTTTATTAGTTATAACCTGTTATTATAGCAGAAATTATGATGTATTTATAAAGTGTATGGGGTGGTTTTTGTGAAGGAAGCTCTGTTTTTTGTGTTTGTCTCTTATCTTGTCGGTTCTTTTCCTACGGCCTATGTAATCTGCCGGCTTTTTAAAGGTGTTGATATAAGGCTGTCCGGCAGCGGTAATGTGGGCGCTACGAATGTGGCTCGTGTTGCCGGAAAAGGCTATGGTGTTGTAACCCTTTTACTGGATGTGTTGAAAGGGTTTTTGCCTGTTTTTATCTGCGGCCTTTATTTTGACAGTTATGTTGTTCTTTCGGGCGCTGCTGTTATAGCAGGCCATATCTGGCCTGTCTTTCTGCGGTTTAAAGGGGGTAAAGGTGTTGCCGCGGGCGTAGGTGTTATTGTAGCTTTGAATTATATTGCTGCTATTGCGGTGTTTGTTTTGTTTTTTATTATATTGTGTTTGACTCGATTTGTTTCTGTCGGTTCGATTGTTTCTGCCGCTGTACTTCCGGTTGTTATGTGGTATTTGGATGAGCCGCTGAGTGTTATTTTGTTTACTGCTGTTGCGGCTCTTGTGGCTATTTATACCCACAGGGAAAATATAAAGCGTCTTTTAAAAGGGACAGAAAATAAGTTTAGTTTTCCCAGGAGAGGAAAATGAGCAATATAGCGATAATGGGAGATGGAAGCTGGGGGACTGCGGCTGCGGTGATGCTGCATTCGAAAGGAAATAATGTCAGGCTGTGGGGCGCTTTTCCCGATAATATTAACGATATAAAAAAATCCGGGGAGAATAAGAAGTTTCTTCCGGGGGTTAAGGTTCCCGCTGATATTTTGGTAACCGATGATGTTGCCTTGGTGCTTTCGGATGCTTCGTTTGTTATTTTTGTTGTGCCCTCTCATGTTATGCGCGAGGTTTGTATTAAGTGTAAGGATTTTATTAAGTCCGGCGTGACATGTGTCAGTCTTTCTAAAGGCATCGAAAACGATACCTTAAAAAGAATGTCTGAAATTATAAGTGAAGAAACAGGAATTTCCAGGATTGCGGTGTTGTCGGGCCCCAGCCATGCTGAGGAGGTTGTGAAGAATATGCCTTCAACTGTTGTCGCGGCATCTTCTGATACCGCGATCGCTAAAGAGGTTCAAAATCTTTTTCATACGGAAAGTTTCAGGGTTTATACCGGTAGAGATGTTATCGGCGTGGAGATTGCCGCCGCTTTAAAAAATGTTATAGCTATAGCCGCGGGTATTTGTGATTCTCTGGGGTTTGGGGATAACAGTAAAGCAGCTCTTCTCACTCGGTCCTTGTGTGAGATTTCCCGGCTTGGTGTTAAAATGGGAGCCGAGAGAGAAACCTTTTTCGGCCTTGCCGGTATGGGAGATTTGATAACAACCTGTATAAGTAAATTCGGGCGGAATTTAAGGCTGGGCCGGGAAATCGGTTCAGGGCTGAGCCTTGAAGAAGCTCAGGCTAAGACCTGTATGGTTGCCGAAGGGGTTAAAACTGCCAAATCAGCCGTAGAGCTTGCAAAGCGGTATAACGTTGAAATTCCTATTAGCATGGAAGTTTATAATATTTTATATAAAGGAAAGGATCCTCTTCAGGCTGTTAAAGATTTAATGGCCAGAAGTGTAAAACCGGAAAGTTTATAGAAAAAAATAGGATGGTATATCATGGTTAAGATTCCTGATAAGATGTATTTTACCATTGGTGAAGTCAGTGATCTCTGCGGCCTTGAACCGTTTGTTCTCAGGTACTGGCAGACTGAATTCGGCCAGCTGCGGCCTTCCAAGAGCCCCCGCGGACAGAGGATGTATCAAAAGAAAGATATTGAGGCTGTTCTGCGTATTAAGAAACTGCTTTATGAAGAGAAGTTTACTATTGACGGGGCGAGGAAGAGGTTAAAGGAGCTGCGTAAAGAGGATAAGGTTACTGCAGTGGATAAGGCAGTTCTGCTTGATGTAAAAAAACAGCTTGTCGCGTTGAAGAAGCTGTTTCAACCAACCAAGTACGAATAACAACAAAGAACACGAATAAAAAATTTTTACTAGATACTATTCACTAAATACGAGATACTAATCAAATTGGTTAACGCATTAAAATTTTGATATGTCGGGGCGTAGCGCAGTCTGGTAGCGCACTTGAATGGGGTTCAAGAGGTCGCTGGTTCGAGTCCAGTCGCCCCGACCATTTTTAGTTTGAAATTTACACCAGATATCTATTCCAGTTGCTTATATGCGCTTGCCTGCTTCGTTACAGAAAATAGGGACTGTCCCAAGCGAGCGTAGTGAGCGGGTGGACTGTCCCTATTTTCTTAAACGGAACCCTCAGTCGCATATCTCGCATCCAAACACATTTAATCAACTTCATTACAATACCTGTTGTAAAATCCAAACTCGTGAACAGGAAAAAACCATTTTTGAAATTCCTAAATTTGGAATCAATTTCTTTGGGGTTGCTGGAGCTTGAGGAGAAGGGTATAATCAAGATTGCAAGGGCCAGAAAGGACAGGTTAATTCCTCTTGATTTTTCTGATAGGACAGCTAACAAGAATAAACAGGTGAATAAATGATTAACTACCAGATAACTCCAAAGGGAGAAAAATATATCAACAATCCGCAAAGAAATCATAATTCTCAAATACGCACAAATTACTTTGAAAACCTGATTCTAATCTACATGATAGTCAAGAATGAAAGATACCAATCATCTAAGTTTAAAAAATATGTTATTAAATCACTAAATATCTTAAACAATGAAGATTGTAAACCTATGAATAGAGGAAACTATTCGATTTGGAAACATCATATTGATGCAGCTAAACAGGGATTACTTCAAAGACAAGGAATATTGACGGAGAATCGAGATGGAACTTTTTCTATCTCAGACAAAAAAATTAATGACGCTTATAACAAAATATCTAATTATGTTGAAATTATAGAACAACCTAAACCAGAATTTATGGAAGAATATCCTCCTGAGAAGACTACTACTACAATTACAAGGTCGGTTCGCGATACTGCGTTATCTAATAAGGTTAAAGAAGACCGGAATTGCCAGTGCCAAATATGTGGTACTAGATTAAGTATAGAAGGAAAGGGATATGCAGAAACTCACCATATTAAACCATTGGGTCATGATGGGCCAGATATAAAAGCAAATATGTTGGTACTCTGCCCTAACCATCATGTTTTATTTGACTACGGTGAGATTGCTATATTTCCTGAAGATTGTGAAGCAGTGGTAGACAAAGAGCACAATAAAATATTTACTTTTATACCTCCTGCCCCTAAAAAAGAGTACGTTGAATATCATTACAATAAAATCTATAAAAAATAAAAGATTGAGGATCGAGATTGAGAATATCACATAAAAAAATAGGTAAAAGCTCAAAAAGGAAAAAAGATGAAGAAATATATCATTGGTAATCATCCTGAAATAGAACTTGATTTTAATAGAGGGTCAAAATTTTTCAATAAAGGGAATAGTGGTTTTGAACAACCTGATTTTGGAGAAAAACTTGGAGAAATTAAACAAGAAGGGAATAAGATTATTTTAAAAGGAGAAAGTGATACAATTGGTGTTCTAAGAGCTCCGGAGTATCTCTTAGAAGAGATGGAAATTCAACTTAAAAACCGTATTGGTATTCCACTTGGAGAAATAGAAAGAATTGAATTAGAATAATCGATTTGCATCAAATTCCGCGAAGTGGAAAAGGGGTGGGAAAAGATTTTGCTATTCTGCACAAGCCCCTGACGTAAAGCAAAGTTCATTACGGTGCAAGCAGAATGGTAAAAATGAATAATAAATTATTTGTTTTTTTCAAAACTTTGCATATAATGCGGGCTATTGTAATTTGTGCATTGTTATAAAGGCAAAAAAATGGAATTAAAGTTATCTGGTAGATTCGGATTAGGTTTAAATGCTGACACTAAACAAGTAATGAATTGTATAAAAGAAATGTTAAGTGTCGAACATGGGGAAGAAATTTGTCTGAATTTTTCGGAATTAGAGTTTATATATCCTTCTGGTGTAAATATTTTATCCGCGGTGGGCAAATATTTAATGGCTGTTCGAGAGTCTAAGATATCCCATATATATCCAAAAGACAAAGAAGTATCAAATTTCCTTTCAGAATGCGGCTTTTGTGAGTTTGTTGGAGTTAAATCCTATTTGAATGGCAAGGCGCCGCAGCATAATGGAACGTATATTTATAAAATTAGACGGTTTGATTTTCCTGATGACTATGAAATAGAGCAGCTCATTAATATTATTGAAAAGGAATTAAAATTATCTTCTAATGTTTGTAACCATATACATGAAAGTTTAGCTGAATTAATTTTAAATGTTCAACAGCATAGTGGTTCCAAAACCGGTTGTTTTGTTTTGGGGCAGGGATATCAAAAAACTCACAGAGTAAGAGTCTGCATAAGCGATTTGGGAATAGGCATAAAGAATCATTTAGCAAGAAAATTTAATGATTTGATACAATTAGATTCTACATTTGCAATTAAAAGAGCCTTAGTTAGAGGGGTAACCGGAACTTTAGGCCGTGAAAATTCCGGAGTTGGATTGTCAGAGTTTAGAGAGTTTATTAACTTTGTTGGAGGAGAATTCATAATAATTTCCGGTAACGGGTTTTATGAAGAGATAATTACATATAGCGGGGCTAAATCAAAAGTTGTAAAAAACATTGAAAGGCTGGATTTTAAATTCCCTGGAACTTTCATTGATGCTACAATAAACAGCAAGCCGGGAAGTAAGATATTTTTTAAGTCAGAGCCTATTCCTGAAGATTATAAGTTAATTAGGTAAGGATTGTTTTATGTTGATAAAAATACAAGAAATAATTGGCGAATACTGTTCTCAGCGAATTGATAGCCCTCAAAAGAAGGGTGGGCAAGCTATCAGGGAGATGGTTCTTGAAAATTGGGATAAGGGTGATATTGAAGTGTCCTTTGAGGGAGTTAAACTTGTGACTCCTTCTTTTCTTGATGAAGCTTTTGGAAAACTGGTTTTAGAACATAATTTGAAAGAAATGATTAATAAGTTGAAGTTTACGCATATAGGTGAAGAAACAAAAGAGAAGATAAATCGAAGTGTTGAACTAAGAATTAAGCAAAAAAGAGATAATTTTAATCCTCTTGATTCATAAATCCCGCGAAACGGGACAAGGATGGAAATTGTTTTCAAAATAAACTCAAACTTCGTTCAATAATTGTGGACAGGTCGTTTAAAACGGTGAATGGTTAATTGGTGATTAAATAATTAACCAATTTACCGTTTAATTGTGTTGGAACCAGACTGTTTTTATTTAAATTGGGATAGGGATAGAAAATATGATGAAATTATGGGAAATTGTTAGCTCGTCCGGGCTAATCCTGGGTATTTTTGCCTCTATTATATCTATTTATACTTTTCTGCGGGTTAAGCGAGTTGAGAAACTCGCTTCTATGGCTAAGAATTGGATAATAAATGTTAAACTTTCAGAACCTGAAAATGGCGCTGAGGTATCCGGTTATATAGTGAAAATTAGCGGGAATGTTGATTTTCGCACTACGGCGGCGCAGGTTGAATCTAATTCGAGAGTTAACCTTGCCTTGCAGGAAAAGCAAGTGGAGTTAGTCCCTTTTGTAAAGCCGCTTTCTCACGTCAAATGGTGGTGGGCACAATCAAAGCCTGTGGTATCTCAGGATGGTAGATTTGAGGGCGGAATTTATATCGGAGAAAAAGAAGGCGCGGGTATAGGGGTTGACTTTCAAATAGTTGTTCTTGCTCTTCCCAATAAGGCCGTTAAAGAAGGTTGCAAATTTGTGAATCTCCCATTTTATTACACTGCATCAGATATATTAACTGTAAAAAGAGTCCGGTAGGTAGTAAATAGTGTAGCGATAAGGTGCGGAGTTAGCTTTCTAAGGAGATGCTGTTATGAATGCAATAAAAGTGATAAGTATTAAGAAAATGAATAAACTTGTTTCTCCCTGCCTAAGTTTTTTAGGTGTGTATTTTATTCTTTCCTCATTGGTTTTCTCAGAGATGGATACAGTTCATTCCTTTAAAGGTAAATTGCCAAAGGTTAAAAAGAAGCATTCTTATTTGAATTATTCTTATACTTTGAAAAACGAGAAATTTTATATTTACGTCCCTAAAAACTATGATGGTACAAAACCGTTTGGAGTTCTGGCATTTATTAATTCGGATGACAATATGAAAATTCCGGCGAGTTGGAAAAATATCATAAAAGAAAAGCAACTTCTTTTTATTGCTCCGCAAAGAGTGGGCAACAATCATGATATTGACCATAGGATGAGTTTGACTGTGGTAGGTGTCTATAAAATGATGGAGATGTTTAAGGTAAACAGGGATAGGATTTATATCTCCGGTTTGTCAGGAGGAGGTCGAACTGCTTCTACTCTGGCTTTTTTACATTCCGATTTGTTCTCAGGTGCTATACCTATTTGCGGGGCAAACTTTTATAAAAAAGTTAAGCAAACATATTCAACAACTAACGGTGAATATGCATATGATATTCCTAAACCAACACATTCTAACAGGGCTAAAAGGAATGTAAAATTCGTATTAATTACGGGAAAATCTGATTGGCGGCATGGGGATATACTGGATGTATACCACAATGGTTATACCAAAAAGAAATTCAATGCCAAATTAATTGACGTTCCGGGGATGGGTCATGGTTTGTGTGATGGAAAAGTCCTAAGAGAAGCGCTGAATTTTATAGACAAACTATGATCAAGGAAGGAAAAGGGGACGTTTCTATTTAATTCAATAGGGTAAATAGTGTCAGGTCTTGACGTCATACATAAGTAAAGTAAAAGGGCTCAAGAAAAATAATATCTATTTGTGATATAATACGTGGCTTAGGTATTATTAAAAAAGGAGGGTGATATTATGTCTCTTTTTTTTAAACTTCTTATAACGGGAGTTATTTTTATGGCTGGCAGCAGCGCGAAAGCGGGGATTGTAGTAACCCTTCCAAAGCCTTCCCTTGATAGTACGCATTCCATAGAAAAAGCTATTTCTAACAGAAGGTCTGTAAGAAATTTTTCTTATGGGGCCGTAACCCTTAAAGATGTGTCTCAGATACTGTGGGCGGCACAGGGTATTACTGGAAAAAAGAAAGGTTACAGGGCAGCTCCGTCCGCCGGAGCATCTTATCCGCTTATGGTATATGTGGTGGTCGGCAATGTCGAAGGTTTGTCCGAGGGAATTTATAGGTACGATCCTAAAAAACATGAATTGATACAAACCGGCAGAAAAGATGTAAGGAAGGATTTGTCTTCAGCATCATTCGGGCAAAGCTGTGTTGCGGAAGGATCGGTTGTTATTGTATTTTCCGCTGTTTACAATAGAGTTACCAACAGATATGGAAAAAGAGGCGTAAGGTATGTTGATATGGAAGCAGGCCATGCTTCTGAAAACATATATCTTCAGGCGGAGTCTCTTGGCCTGAGCACGGTTGCTGTTGGAGCGTTTACGGATAAAGAGGTAAAGAAAATCATTGGTATGCCTTTTGAAGAAACACCTTTATACATTATGCCAATCGGTAAAGTTGAATGAAAATTTTCAATAAAGGGAACCCATGAAAGATTTGTACAAAAGACTGCTCGAGTTTACAAAATGCGGGGTCTGTCAGTATACCTTTGATAAAGGAGAAATATTGTACGCGAACCCCGGATTTGTAGAAATGCTTGGTTTGGGTATTAGCCATAAAGAGCTGGAAGGCAAGCTGATAAAAAATGTAATGGTTCTTGTGAAGGGGGAGAAGTCAATACGTAAGCTGCTTGATGAGAAAGGTGAAATTCGTGGACTGGAATATCATTTCAGGACACGGACGGGTAAGGATAAGTGGGTTATTCTCGATGCCGTTATCAATAAAAGTTTTACAGATGCCGGAAAAATTGTCGAAGCGAAAGCATGTGATATTACTGAGATAAAATATAGAGAGATGTTAAAAGCACAGAGGCTTGAGTCAATAGGTATTCTTGCGGGCGGTATCGCGCATGACTTTAACAATATCCTGACAGCTATACTCGGCAACATTTCTCTTGTGAAAATGGAGTCAGGCGGAAAGAAAAAGCTTACGGATTTGCTTGAAGAAGCGGAGAAGGCTTCTCTGAGCGCGAGAAAGATTACCCAACAGTTCCTGACTTTTGCCAAGGGAGGCGTGCCTTTAAGAAAAACGATTAATATTTCCCATGTGGTCAAGGATACCTCGAGTATTTCGGTGAGGGGAGGCAATGTCAAATGCTCTTTTGAAGTTCAGAAAGATTTATGGCCGGTCAGAGTGGATGACGGGCAGGTGAGCCAGGTTATTAATAATCTGGTTATAAATGCCGAGCAGGCAATGCCCGCGGGTGGAAAAATATTAATAAAAATTAAAAATGCTGTAGTGAAAAAAGACCGGATTCTTCCGCTTAAAGCCGGCAAGTATGTGGTTATATCCATAAAGGATAACGGTGTTGGTATAAGCAAACAGAATCTCCGGAAGATATTTAACCCCTATTTTACAACGAAGGAAAATGGGCGGGGGTTGGGGCTTGCGGTTTCTTATTCCGTTGTGCTCAACCACGCGGGGGTGATTACTGTGGATTCAAAGGCCAGAAAAGGAACAACTTTTTGTATTTATCTGCCGGCGGATGAATCCGGAAAGGTTAAAGAAGCGCCCCGGGAAAAAAAGGTTTATCCTGTCAAATGCAGGATTCTCTTTATGGATGATGAAGCGATAGTCAGAAAAATAGCCGGCGAGATGCTTGAGTATATAGGATGTAAAGCTGACCTGGTGAAAAATGGTAAAGAAGCCGTACTAAAGTATAAAGCCGCTCTTAAATCAAAAAACCCCTACAATCTGGTAATTTTGGATCTTACTGTTTCAAAAGGTATAGGCGGCAAAGAAACAGTAAAAGAGTTAAAGAAGATTGACCCTGACGTGAAAGCCGTTATTACCAGCGGCTATTCATATGACCCCGCACTTGTCCATTACAGGAAGATGGGTTTTCTGGCTGCAATAAAAAAGCCGTTCAGCATTGAGGACTTGAACAAGGTTTTGCTCAGGGTTCTCAAGGAGAAAGGGAAAACAAGCTCAAGGTAACTTTATTCTGAATCCTCTGCCCTTGGTTCAACCCGGAATTTGCACTCTTCATCCGCATTCTAATGCGAATTTTGGGATAAAAAGTATTTGTCATCTTCAAAAAAGATGATAAAATGTTCGATTAGTCTTTAGTTTTAAGTAAAACCGAGGTAAAAAATGAAGAAAATAAATGTTGGAATAATTGGTTTTGGAACGGTTGGAAAGGGAGTTGTTAAAAATCTTCTTAAGAACAGTGCTGCTTTCAGTAAAAAGATTGGTATTTCTGTTAAACTGGTAAAAGTGGCTGATAAGAATATCAAATCAAACAGAGGGATAAAACTTGCAAAAGGGATGCTTGTTTCCAATCCTGATTTGATATTGGAAGATGATTCTATTGATATTGTTGTTGAGCTTATTGGGGGAATTCATCCCGCGAAAGAATTTATAAAGAAGGCTCTCTCAAAAGGCAAAAGGGTTGTGACCGCGAACAAAGCCCTTCTTGCTGAACACGGCAAAGAGCTTTTCGAACATGCCGCGAAAAATAATTCTGAGATATTTTTTGAAGCGAGTGTCGGCGGTGGAATTCCGGTATTAAAAGGATTGAGAGAAGGCCTGGCGGCTAATAAGATTTATTCTATCCACGCGATTATTAACGGAACCACCAATTATATTTTATCGAGGATGCGGGATGAGGGGATTTCTTACAGGGAAGCATTAAAAGCTGCTCAAAAAGAAGGTTATGCTGAAGCGAACCCGAAACTTGATGTTAGAGGTATGGATTCAGCTCATAAAATTGCTCTCCTGGCGTCTCTTGCTTCGGGTAAATGGATTGACTTAAAAGATATTTATGTCAAGGGCATAGAGAATGTTGAGCAGATAGATATAGACTATGCAAGGGAGCTCGGGCTGGTAATTAAACTGCTTGCGGTTTATAAGGAGAAGCAGGACGGAATTGAAGTCAGTGTGACTCCTGTTATGGTAAAGGAAAAAAGCATGCTTGCCGCGGTTAGTGCGGCTTACAATGCGGTGCTGGTTGAAGGTGATTTTGTGGGTAACATCCTTTATTATGGATTAGGGGCCGGGGAGAAACCGACCGCAAGCGCCGTTGTCTCGGATATTCTTGATATTTCCCGCAATATTCTATCGGGTAAATCAAAACCGTTTATTCTTGATTTTCCCAACAGCAGAAAGAAAGTTAAACCTATGGGTAAAATTCGGAGCCAGTATTATTTCAGGTTCAGGGTAATAGATAAGCCCGGTGTTCTTTCAAAAATTGCAGGGGTTCTCGGTAAAAACCAGATAAGTATTTCCTCTGTTATTCAGAAAGAAAGAAACAAGGGAAGTGCTGTTCCGATAGTTGTTATGACTCATAAGGCCTGTGAAAAGGATGTACAAAAAGCTGTTAAGCTTATTGATAACCTTGGCATGGTTAAAGCTAAAACCGTTGTGTACAGAGTGGGAGGAAGGTAATGAAATACTGGAAAGGCCTTATAGATAAATATAAAAAATATTTACCTGTCACGGAAAAAACCCCGGTTGTTACGCTGAACGAGGGGAATACTCCTCTGATTTATTCAGACAGACTGTCAGGGCTTTCAAAGGGGAAGCTTAAGGTATACCTTAAATTTGACGGTGCGAATCCTACCGGTTCGTTTAAAGACAGGGGCATGACTATGGCTGTTTCTAAAGCCGTGGAGGAAGGTTCAAAAGCTGTTATGTGCGCTTCGACCGGTAATACCTCGGCGTCCGCGGCAGCTTATGCTTCCAGAGCCGCTATTACATGTGTTGTTCTTATTCCGGAAGGGGCGATTGCTCTGGGTAAACTTGCTCAGGCGCTTATTCACGGTGCAAAGGTAATTGCTGTAAAAGGGAATTTTGATGATGCTTTGGAAATGGTTAAGGAGATTACGTCTAAATATCCGATAACTCTTGTGAATTCGCTTAATCCGTACAGAATACAGGGACAGAAAACCGCGGCTTTTGAAATCTGTGATTTTCTGGGGGATGCCCCTGTTTATCATGCGATACCAGTCGGGAATGCCGGTAATATTACTGCTTACTGGATGGGATATTGCGAGTATTTTAAAGAGAAAAAAACAAGCCGCAAACCGGTAATGCTTGGCTTTCAGGCGGCAGGTTCCGCGCCGATTGTCCGGGGACATGTAATCAAAAAACCTGAAACCATTGCGACAGCCATAAAGATTGGTAATCCCGCGAGCTGGAAACAGGCGGAAGCGGCGAGGGATGAATCGGGCGGTTTGATAGATCTTGTTACTGATGATGAAATTCTTGAAGCGTATAAGATGCTTGCGGAAGAAGGTGTTTTTTGCGAGCCTGCTTCGGCTGCTTCGGTTGCGGGAATGATAAAGAAGATAAACGAGGGATATTTTAACAGCGGGGTAATAACCTGTACTCTTACCGGCCACGGCCTTAAAGATCCTGACCGTGCTATAAAATCCGTTAAGGAACCTGTATCCTGTGAAGCAGATGTTAAAAAGGTTATTGATTTAATTTTTTAGGACGCGGATATCGGAGAAACTTTCATGAAATATGCTGTAATAGTCGGCGACGGTATGTCCGATTACGGAGTAGAGGAACTTGGAGGAAAAACGCCTCTCCAGGTTGCGAAGAAACCCAATATTGACCGTATTGCTTGTGAAGGCTTATGCGGGAGTGTTAAAACCATACCCAACAGCCTTGAGCCCGGAAGCGATATTGCCAATATGTCTATCTTAGGCTATGACCCCAGGAAATACTATACGGGAAGAGGCCCTTTTGAAGCTTTAAGCAAAAATATCGAACTTAAAAAAGATGAGATTGCTTTCAGGTGCAATCTTACTACTGTTGATAACGGCATTATGTCCGATTACAGCGCCGGGCATATAAAAACCGAAGAAGCGAAAATAATAATTGAGTATCTTAATGAAAAACTTGGCCGTAAAGGTTTAAGATTTTGCGCGGGAGTAAGTTACAGGCATCTTTTGATTATTTCAAAAGATGTTCTGGGTTCGGACGCGAAACATTTAAAATGTGTTCCTCCTCATGATATATCAGGCAAACCCATTGAACCTAACCTTCCTTTGGGGAAGGGGTCCGGGTTTTTGAAAAAACTTATGAGGGAGTCTGTTGACGTTTTAAAAGATAGTGATATCAATTCGGTAAGGGTTGACCTGCGTGAGAACCCTGCTAATATGATATGGCTGTGGGGGGCGGGCAAGCTTCCCCGGATTCCTCTTTTTAAAGAAAAGTTCGCCTTGAGCGGCGCGATAATCTCCGCGGTAGATTTATTGAAAGGCATTGGTAAAGCTTTAGGAATGGATGTGATAAATGTTCCGGGCGCGACGGGGTATTACGATACTAATTATGAAGGAAAAGCATCGTATGCTATAAAAGCGCTTTCGGAAAAAGACCTTTTATTTATTCATATTGAAGCTCCTGACGAGGCGGGGCACAACGGCGATGTAAGGGAGAAAATAAAAGCAATAGAAAACATTGATAAAAAGATAGTAAAACCTGTTTATGATTACCTTGTTAAACAGGGAGATTTCAGGATGCTTTTTCTTTGTGATCACGCGACGCCTGTGTCTCTTAAAACGCATACGAGAGACCTTGTTCCTTTCTGCATGTGCGGTTCGGGTATTGATGCTTGCGGCTGTAAAAAATATGAAGAAAAATGTTGTGAATCCCCATGCAGGAAATTTGAAGCGGGGCATAAGTTAATGGAATATTTTGTGGAGATTTAAATATGGCGTTGATTGTTCAGAAGTACGGAGGCAGTTCGGTTTCTAATCCTGATAGAATAAAAAATGTCGCGGCAAGGATTGTTGAGACGAAGAAAGAAGGCAATGAAGTTATAGCTGTGGTTTCCGCGCTTGGGAAAACCACTGACGAGCTTATAGCCCTGACAAAAGAAATAACAGAAAATGCTTCTGAAAGAGAAATGGATGCTCTTCTGTCTACCGGTGAACAGATATCATCCGCTTTGCTTACGATGGCGATACATAGTCTCGGAGAGAAAGCGATTTCACTTACCGGCAGCCAGGTGGGTATTTATACTGACAGCGCTCACAGGAAAGCCAGAATACTTGATATCTCTTCCGATAAGTTGAAGGAAGAGCTGGGCAAAGGCAATATTATTATTGTCGCGGGGTTCCAGGGAATTGATGAGAACGGCAATATTACAACCCTTGGGAGAGGAGGGTCTGATACCACTGCCGTTGCTCTGGCTTCCGCGATGAAGGCCGATGTTTGTGAGATATACACTGATGTGGACGGTGTTTTTGCGGCTGACCCCAGGGTTGTGAAGGGTGCTGAGAAAATTGACAGGGTGTCATATGACGAAATGCTGGAGCTTGCGAGCCTGGGCGCGAAGGTTTTGCAGCTTCGGGCCGTCGAGTTCGGTAAAAAATATGGTGTTAAAATTCACGTAAGGTCGAGTTTTGTTAAAGATGAAGGAACATTAATAACTGAGGAGATTGGAGATATGGAAGATCCTGTAGTTGTTGGAGTAACATCTGATACCGATGAAGCCAAGATAACGATTGTTGAGGTTATTGACAAGCCGGGAATTGCTTCCAAGGTGTTCGGCGCTCTTGCCGAGTCTAATGTTAATGTTGATGTTATAGTTCAGAATGTTAGTGAACAAGGCAAAACCGATATATCCTTTACGTTGAAAAGGGACGAGCTTGCCAGAGCGGATGAGGTTATAAAGAACGTGGTCGGGGGCGTTGGTTCTTCGGGCATAAAATGTGATGATGAAATAGCAAAGGTATCAATAGTTGGTGTCGGCATGAAAAGTCATCCCGGTGTCGCGGCTTTAATGTTTAAGACTCTGGCTGATGCCGGAATTAATATTGAAATGATAAGTACATCGGAAATAAAAATTTCATGTATTATAGAAAGGAAACATGCTAAAAAGGCCGTGCAGGTTCTTCATGAGGTTTTTAAACCCGGTAAAAACAAGGTGTTAAAAAATGAAAAAAACAGTTGAAATCTACGATACCACTCTTAGGGACGGAACACAGGCGGAAGGTGTCGCGTTTTCCGTGGCGGATAAACTGCGGTTAGCCGGAAAACTTGACGAGATAGGTATTGTCTATATTGAAGGGGGTTGGCCGGGTTCCAATCCTAAAGATATGGAATTTTTCAATTCTATAAGGAAAGTTAAATTGAAGAATGCCAGGATCGCCGCTTTCGGGAGTACTCGAAGAGCCAAGAATAAGGTTGAAGAGGATCCTAACATCCTTGCCCTTATTGAAGCGCGGACTCCGGTGGTTACTATTTTTGGAAAAAGTTCTGTACTTCATGTTGAAAAGGTTTTAAAGGTTGACAGGCAAACAAACCTGGCTATGATTTATGATTCCGTTAAGTATCTGAAAGATCAGGGAAAAACTGTTTTTTACGACGCGGAACATTTTTTTGACGGGTTTGAGCTGGATGAAGGTTATGCCGTTGAAACTCTCATAACCGCTGAAAAAGCGGGGGCCGAGTGTCTGGTGTTGTGTGATACAAACGGCGGGACACTTGGTTCAAGGCTTGGGCAGATAATTGAAATTGTTAAGAAGCATATAATAGTTTCTCTGGGAATTCATGTTCACAATGATGCCGGGATTGCTACGGCAAATTCTCTTACCGCGGTAGAATTGGGCGCGGTTCAGGTTCAGGGGACAATGAACGGTTATGGAGAAAGAACCGGTAACGCGAATCTCTGTGAAATTGTTCCCTCGCTTAAATTGAAAATGGGAATTGATTGCGTTACGGACGCGCAGCTTAAACAGTTCACTGAAGCTTCAAAGTTTGTTGATGAGCTTGCGAATCTCCGCCATAACAATAAGATGCCGTATGTCGGTGACAGTGCTTTTGCCCACAAAGCCGGTGTCCATGTAAATGCTGTTCAGAAAGAGCAGACAAGTTATGAACACATTCGGCCGGAACAGGTGGGTAACAGAAGAAGAATTCTTGTTTCTGATCTTTCAGGGCAGAGCAATGTTCTTTTAAAAGCCATTGAATACGGGCTTGACGTCGGTGATAAATCTCCCGAAGCAAAAAAGATTTTAAAAAGCCTCAAGGAGATGGAAAGAAAAGGATATGAATTTGAAGCTGCCGAAGCATCATTTGAGATACTTATGAAAAAGGCCCTTAGCAAGCATAAGAGCTTTTTTGATCTTGAGGGGTTTAGGGTGGTGGATGAAAAAAGAGCGGATAAGAAACTTATCTCTGAAGCGACAATAAAAGTCTCGGTTGAAGGAAAATCGGAGCATACTGCTGCCGGAGGAGACGGGCCTGTAAATGCTCTTGACGGCGCTTTGAGAAAAGCCCTTATTCCTTTCTACCCGCGGATAGCCGATGTGCGTTTGACGGATTTCAAGGTGAGGGTCCTGGATGCGAAATCCGGGACGGCCGCGAAGGTAAGGGTTCTTATTGAATCAACAGACGGCAAAGATATCTGGGGAACTGTAGGGGTTTCTGAAAATATTATTGAAGCCTGCTGGGAAGCGTTGGTTGACAGTGTTGAGTATAAGCTTTTCAAAGACGAAGAAAAACAGAAAAAAAGCAAGTAAAATGAAAGTTGACTTACCAAAACAATATAACCCTAAAAATGTAGAAGATAAGTTCTACAAATTCTGGGAAGAGAATGGATTTTTTCACACGGTTGCGGATAAGAATAAAAAACCGTATACAATTGTGATACCGCCTCCTAATGTCACTTCAGTCCTTCATATGGGCCACGGATTAAATAATACTATCCAGGATATCCTTATCCGTTTTAAAAGGATGCAGGGATATGCGGCTGAGTGGATGCCGGGAACAGATCATGCCGGCATAGCAACTCAGAACATTGTTGAAAAAGAACTGGCCAAAGAAGGTAAGACAAGAAAAGAGGTTGGCAGGGATGCTTTTGTTAAAAGGGTCTGGCAGTGGAAAGAACAATGCGAGAGCAGAATTCTCGCGCAATTGAAAAAAATCGGCTGTTCATGTGACTGGGAAAGAACCAGATTTACGATGGATGAAGGGTTGTCACAGGCTGTCCGCAAAGTCTTTGTGGATCTTTATAAGAAAGGCCTGGTATATAAAGGGCGCTACATTATTAACTGGTGCCCGAGATGTGAAACCGCTTTATCCGATGAAGAAGCCGAACATGAAATGCATAAGGGTAATCTCTGGTACATAAGGTATCCAGTAAAAGATACTAAGGAATATATTACGGTTGCTACTACCAGGCCGGAAACGATGCTCGGGGACACAGCCGTTGCCGTAAATCCGAAGGATAAAAGATTTAAAAAATATATTGGAAAGACTCTTGTACTGCCGTTGGCGGACAGAGAAATCCCGGTAATAGCGGATGATTTTGTTGATCCTGAGTTTGGGACAGGTGCGGTGAAGGTGACGCCGGCACATGACCCTAATGATTTTGAGATAGGGCGCAGGCACAATCTTACGCCTATTGTTGTTATGGATGAAAAGGCTGTGATGAATGCTGATGCGGGCCTGGAATACCAGGGAATGGACAGGTATGAAGCCCGTGAAAAAATCATAATTGACCTTGAAGAGAAAAAACTTCTTGAAAGAATAGAAAACCATGAACATTCTGTAGGGCATTGTTACAGGTGTCACACAGTGATTGAACCGTATATTTCGGAGCAGTGGTTCGTGAAGATGAAACCTTTAGCGGAGCCTGCTCTTAAAGCCGTCAAAACAGGTAAGGTAAAGATTTATCCTGAGAGATGGGTAAAGGTATATTGTAACTGGCTTGAGGGTATAAGAGACTGGTGTATATCCCGCCAGATCTGGTGGGGGCATCGCATTCCTGTCTGGTATTGTAAGGCCTGTAATGAAGTTATGGTCGCGGAGGATGTCCCCGGGGCATGTCCTGAATGCGGAAGTAAGGATTTAGAGCAGGATAAGGATGTTCTTGATACATGGTTTTCTTCCTGGCTCTGGCCTTTTTCTACTTTTGGATGGCCGGAGAAAAATCCCGACCTTGATTATTTCTATCCGACGAACACTCTTTCTACTGCTTCGGAGATAATATTTTTCTGGGTGGCCAGGATGATAATGGCAGGTTATGAATTTATGGGGAAGGAGCCGTTTAAGGATATTTATATACATGGGACTGTGAGGGACGAAGTCGGAAGGAAAATGTCCAAATCCCTTGGAAACGGAATAGATCCTATTGATGTTGTTGAGAAATATGGGGCGGATGCTCTCAGGTTTAGTGTAATAATTATAACCGCTCAGGGCCAGGACGTTTTTCTTTCAGATCAAAAATTTGAAATCGGAAGGAATTTTACAAATAAAATATGGAATGCGTCGAGGTTTCTATTGATGTTTATGGAGGATTTTAGCGAGCCTGATGAGATGGTTCTTACTCCTGATGATAAGTATATTTTATACCGGCTTGCGCAAACCGCGGGCGTGGTTAATAAATCATTCGCGGCATATCGCTTTAATGACGCTGCTCAAGCACTTTACGAATTTATATGGCATGAGTTCTGTGATAAATATATTGAGACTGTAAAGCCCTCTCTCTACGGAGAGGATATTTCCGATAAGAACAGGGTGAGATCTGTTCTTTTAAATGTTCTGGAAGTCTCGATGCAGCTCTTACATCCAATAATGCCGTTTATTACGGAGGAAATCTGGCAGAAGCTTTATGAAATTTCCGGGCGTGAAAAACCCTGTAAATCAATAATGGTATCAAATTGGCCGGATATCAAGGGTAACAAAGAAGACAGTAGAATAGTTAAGATGGTTGAAGGTAAATATGAGCTTGTAAAGAGCATGCGGAATCTGCGCAGTGACCATAATGTGCCTCCTTCAAAAGATGTTGATTATATTATAAAATGTTCAAATAAAAAATTGGCCGGGTTTCTTGAAGAGGATATGCCTGGTTTTAAAAAGCTTGTAAAGGGCAGCAGTATTAAATTCGACACTTCTTTTAAGCCTGAAGGGCCAATACCTACGGCTATTTTTCCTTTTGGCAATGTCTATATGACTATTGAATCAGCGGTAGATATCAGTTCTGAGAAAAGCCGCCTGGAAGCCCAGCTGGCTAAAATAGAAGAAGATCGGGCTGTTATTAACAAGAAGCTTTCCAACAGGGCTTTTCTTAAGAAAGCGCCGAAAGAAGTTGTTGATAAGCAAAAGGAAAAGAAAAAACAGCTTCAGGAAACTTCTGTGAAAATAAATGCTTCCCTGAAATTCCTTTCTGAAAAATCCAGTTAATGAAAATTTTAAACAGAGAAAAAATGTCAGCAGGCATATGTTTTGTATTGCTGGCTTTTGGAGCCCTGTTTCTTCTCGGCATGTCTTTCCCCATAAGGCCTCCGGAGAATATTAACGTCTTAATTATGCAGGCCTCGCGCCCGGTTGAATTGTGTTCAAATGAAATTTGCGCGGTTAAAACACAAAATGGTTTGCTTGCCTTTACTATCAGGGCCGGATCTAAATTCGAAGTCGGTATCTATAAAGATGATATTCTGATAAATAATAAAAGATATAAAGGGGATTATCTTACAATAACTTCTTCCGGTTTAATCGATGTAGGGGAACGCAAATTAAAAGGCATTATCAGACTTCGAAAAACAGTGAAAGACAATAAAACCTTTCTACTGGTGATAAACCGCCTTGATATCGAAGATTATATTAAAGGGGTTGTTCCTAATGAGGTGTATCCTACATGGAACATTCAAGCACTCAAAGCTCAGGCTATTGCGTCGCGTTCCTACGCGTTTTACCATGTTATAAACAATGAGGGAACGCCTTATGATTTAAGTTCTGTGTCGCAGAATTACGCGGGCGCCGGAACTGAAACGCGTGAGACTAATTCCGCGGTTGACGCGACCAGGGGGGAGATTTTGATTTATAAAGGCAAACCTCTCTGTTCGTTTTTTTCGACTGTCTGCGGGGGGTGTACAGAGATCCCTGAAAATGTCTGGGTCAAATTTAAGGATAATTTTCCGAAGGGGGTCAAATGCCGCCACTGCAGGAATGCTCCGGATTATAAATGGCAGGCTGTGCTGTCCATGTCTGAAATAGAAACAAAACTGCGTTCCGCGGGTTTTAAGCTGGGAACTTTAAAGAGTATTCGTCCATCCAAAAGGAGTAAATACGGTAAGCGAATAACAGAACTTACGATTGTGCACAGTTACGGCAGTCTTAATGTGAAAATAAATGATTTTAGAATGGCTTTGGGTTCCAAAAAGGTTAAAAGTGGTTTGTTTAAGTTAAAAAAGAGGGGTAAACGTGTCTATTTTGGAGGGAAAGGCCATGGCCACGGTGTTGGCATGTGTCAATATGGGGCCCTGACATTAGCGAAAAAGGGCTATAACTATAAAAAAATATTAAAATATTATTATCCCGGAGCAAAGATTGAGAAAAATAGAATTTGAATATAACCTTCCTGAGAGGCTGATTGCTCAGAAACCGGCCTCACCCCGATCTTCATCAAAACTGATGGTCATGGAAAAAGGCACAGTGATGGAAATTCTTTCGTTTAAAGATATTGGAAAAGTTTTTAGGGATGGTGATTTACTGGTACTTAATAATACAGAGGTTTTGCCCTGTAAAATAATCGCGTCTAAATATCCTTCCGGTGCCAGGATTGAAGTTCTGCTGGTGAAAGAATTATCCGGCGGCTGCTGGCAGGCCATGGCCCGGCCTCTTAAGAGGTTAAAGAAGGGAACAGTCCTCAGTGTCAGGGACTCAGCTACGATGCGGGTTGAAGAGATCAAAGATGGTTTTGTTGTTCTGTCCTTTCCTGATATTTCGCCTGAATTGATAATGAAGAGTTACGGCCTTATGCCTCTTCCTCCGTATATAAACAGGAAGGAATCTAACCTGAATGATAAGGATAAAGGAGATTATCAGACTGTTTTTGCGAAGGTGAAAGGGGCTGTCGCGGCTCCTACAGCGGGGTTGCATTTTACGCAAGGCCTTTTGAAAGAACTGGATGAAAAAGGTGTTGAGTTTGCTGAAATAACTCTGCATGTAGGCCTTGGGACTTTTTTACCTGTTGAGGAAGATAAAATAGAAGAGCATAGAATGCACTCGGAATCCTTTTTTATCTCGGAAGAGGCCGCAGAAAAAATTAACAGGGCTCTTAGAGAGAAGAGGCGTATAATTTCTGTCGGTACGACGGTTGTTCGGGCTCTGGAAGCGTCTTATTCCGGCGGTAAAGTACAAGCCGGAGACACCGAGACAGATATTTTTATTTATCCGGGTTACAGCTTTAAGATAGTAAAAAATATGATAACCAATTTTCACCTTCCATGTTCCACGCTTCTGATGCTTGTATGCGCTCTTGCCGGAAGAGAAAACATTATGAAAGCCTATAAGAAGGCCGTTGACGAAAATATGCGCTTTTATTCTTACGGCGATGCAATGTTTATTGTTGGCTGAGGGACAGTTGTCCCTATTTTTCTATTTTTCTGAGGTTAAGGACATATCGCGGGTACAAAATGGGGATATCAATGTGCTGAAGATTCTTGACACTACCCTTAATTTCGGGGATCATTATAAACGCAGGAATTGGAAAATAAATAGAATAAATGTGAATTTGTTTTGATTTGAACAAAAGCAGAATAAACTTTTAAGAAATCGAGAAGAAAGGAGTAGGTGGTGAAAAAATTTAACGGATTGATTAGAATCATATCGATTTTTATTTGGACGTTCTTTTTATTCGCCCATGCTGATGTAAGCGCACAGCAGAATATTAAGAAAACGCTTGATGATTTTAACGAAATTCATGACTGGGTAGAATCAAAGTCGGAAAAAACAGAAATTGAATTGACTTCCAGTCAGGGTTTTGAAGACAAAGCTATACGGGTTAACTTTGATTTTAGTAAACGCAAAGGTCATGTAATTATAACCAAAGACGTTTCTATTTCGTTGCCCCAAAACTATAAGTTCATATTTTATGTTAGAGGCATAACGCCTGACAACAATCTTGAATTTAAATTAATTGATGATAAGGGAAATACCTATTGGAAGAAATGGGATAATTTTAAGTTCTCTCCAAATTGGCAGAAGATAGTTTTGAACAAAAGGAATGTGGCCTACGGCTGGGGCCCTGGCCCGAGAGGAGATTTAAAAGAAATAAAAAAAATCGAATTTGCTATCTCCTGCGGTGAAGGAGGAAAAGGGTATATAGATATTGATGAACTATCCTTTGTTGGGTTTGAAAAAAAGGCCAGCAATATTAAGGTGGAAGCCAAGGCCTCTTCTTTTGAGGACAGTCAACATAAAGCCGCATGTGCTGTAGACGGGAATACAGAGACATTATGGAAGAGTAAATCTTCAGAGCTGGAATGGCTGGAAATTGGTTTGGATAAACCCAGGACATTGACCGGCCTCAGGCTGCATTGGGGCAAGACATATGCCAAGCAATACGATATTCTGGTTTCAGAAGATAAAAAGAAATGGCATGTAGTTTATACTGCCCTGGATTCAGACGGGGTGGTTGATGATATATATTTTGAGAAAATAAAGGCAGGCTTCCTTAAAGTATCGGCTAAAAAAAGAAGTTTGCCTTATGGATATGAATTATATGAAGTCTCAATTAAAGAAGCGGATGAAGGGGTTTTGACTCAGGCTTCTTCTTCCTCTGGTGATGCGGAAAACATTACAGACGGCCGTATGGATACTGTTTGGCAGAGTAATCAGGAGAATAAACAGTGGCTTGAAATAAATTTTCAGACACAAAAGGAGATCGCCGGGTTGTTTATTTATTGGGGTGAGAACTATGCCCAGTCTTATGATGTTGCTTTGTCTGATGATGGGATAGACTGGTTTACTGTTTATACTCAAACCAAAGGTAATGGGGGCAGAGATAAGATATATTTCTGGGAAACACAGACACAGCGGGTCAGGATAAAATTAAATAAGAGCGCTCTTGAAAACAGTTTTAGTATAAAAGAAATAGAAATCAAAGACCCTGCAGAGGCCGGCTCTCTAAAAGCGAAATACGAGCTGGCCGGACAGGAATCTCCTCTGGGATATTATCCCCGATGGTTATCCAAAGAGCAGGGTTACTGGACTATAGTTGGAGTAGCAGATGACCATAACGAAGCGCTTTTCGGTGAAGACGGGACTATAGAACCTCATAAACAGGGTTTTTCTATTATGCCATTCTTATACCTGGATAATAAACTGATTACCCGAGAAGACGTGGCAGTGACCCAGTCTCTGGAAAACGAATACCTGCCTTTGCCTTTGGTAAAATGGGATTATAAAGATATCACCATGCAGATAAAATTATTTGCCTATGGCAAGCCCGGTGAATCCAGCGCTTATGCCTGGTATAATATCAAAAATGACCGCAAAGAAACAGTTACGGGCAAGTTATTTTTGGCCATACGTCCTTTTCAGATATACCCGCCCTGGTGGCCGTGTGAGGAGCAAGGCGGGTTTTCACCAATTTACAATATCCAGTATAAAAATTATACCGTTGAAGTTAACCAAAAATATAAAATTTTTCCCTTAATAAAGCCTGTTGATTTTGGTTCTCAGCCGGGAATGATACAAGTTGATGATCTGCCTGAAGGAGATATTGTTAATGTCATCCAAAAAGGAGTTTTGCCTCCTAACAAAGATTTAGCCCAATGTCCTGATTGGGATCCTGTTGACTGGGATGCTTCCGGAGCTCTAGAGTATAGCTATACACTTAAACCAGGAGAGTCAAAAGATTATTTTATAGCTATACCGTTTCATGATAAAGATCCGCATTTAAATATAAATATGAAGGAAAGTCAAATCAGCGCTAAAATTAAAAAAATGTTCCAGGAAAATGTTGATTTCTGGAAATCAAAGGTAAATAAAATTGAAATAAATATCCCTGATAAGGATATGATAAATACTTTCAAGTCTAATATTGCCTATAATCTCATAACCAAAGACGGCCCCAGTTTACAGCCGGGCCCAAGGAATTATGATAAGGCCTGGATACGCGATGGCGGTATTGTCAGTTCTCTTTTCCTGAAGCTGGGGTTAGTTGATGAAGCGAAGGAATTCATTGACTGGTATACGGGCTATCAATATGAGACCGGTGAAATCCCGCCCATTGTACGCATGAAAGAAGGCCCGGAAATTGTCGATGAATATGACAGCCAGGGTGAGTTTATATTTACTGTTTTTCAATATTATGTTTTTACAAAAGATAAAACGTGGCTTAAAAACAAATTGCCTAATGTAGTTAAGGCCCTGGAGTATCTGGTCTATTTAAGAAGTCAGAGGCTCACCCCTGAATATGAGGCGACTGAAAAGAAAGTATTTTATGGGATACTCCCGGATTCTATCAGCCACGAAGGATATATCCCTCCAGTTCATTCATATTGGGACAATTTCTGGGCCTTGGAAGGCTGGCGTTCCGGTGTAAAAATTGCCCAGGCCCTGGAGGAGGATGAATTGGCTCAATGGGCTCAAAAAGAATATGACAAACTTAAAAAATCAGTTTATAAGTCGATAGACATGGTCATAAAAACAAAAAATATAGACTATGTGCCCGGTTGCGTTGAAAAAGCTGATTATGACCCCGCGTCCACGGCTTGTGCGATTATATACTGTAACGAATTGCCGAACTTGCCTCAGCCGCAAACAAATAATACCTTTAGTAAATATTATTTTGAGTTGAAAAAAAGGATGTTTACCAGCGCGGCCTCAAGATTTATTTTCGGGCCTTATGAAATAAGAAATGCTGCAGCTTTTGCTTATATGGGACAGAAAATCCGGGCCCTTGATACATTAAAATATCTGCTGAAACATCGTCAGCCTATAGCATGGAATCAGTGGGCCGAGGTAATTGATACCGGTTATCGGCCTCCGTTTTATCTGGGGGATATGCCCCATACCTGGATCGGCGCTGAGTATTTAAACGCGGTAAGGAGTTTGTTTGTCTGTGAACAGAACAAGCAGTTGATATTAGGTGTGGGTATAGACGATACCTGGCTAAAAGAAGGTGTTTCGGTAAAAGGTTTACATACCTATTACGGAGATATAAGTTATAGTCTTAAGAAAGAAAAAGAAATTTTAAAAGCGCGTTTTAGCGGAGACGCGGAATCTCCGCCAGGCGGTTTTGTTTTTAAAGTCTCTAAGGCGAACAGAGTTGAACAGATAATGCTTAATGGCCAAAACTATAAAAACACGGATACAGATTCGGAAATAAAGTTTTTTGAATTGCCGGCGAAGATAGATATTTATTATAAAAAATAAATTAAGAAAATGGCCAGAGACTTATTTCACATATCTTATATCGTCTAAATAAATGACAGCGCCGTTAGGATTGTTTATCTGCGTCATTGTAAGGCAGAACCCGCCGCTGATATAGCTTAAGTCGGCACCGGATAGATCTATGATATATTTTTTCCATTCTTTTGTTAATGTAACCGGGCCCGTCGCTCCTGTGTGAGTATCCGGAAAATCTCCTTCAATTCCGCCCATTTTGAATTCTACAATACTGCCGTCTTTTTCACTGCGTGCCCGGATTTCGAGTGCTTGTGACCCTGTCAAATTGTATCCGCCTCTTGAATTTCCCCAGTTATTTGCAGGATTCTGCCAGTAGATTCCTATCCACCCCTGGCCATTGGTGCTTTCGCCTGTATAAACAATTTTGATGCAGAATTTTCCGGAATGGGTATTTTCCTTACAATTTTGATTAAGTGTTATTGCCCCGACATCTCCCATCCAGCCGGAAGGGACATAGTGATTGTCCTGAGCATTATAATCGGTATAAACATTGAAAGGGAGATCAATACCAAAAGCAATACTGCTGGCAAATAAAATAAGTAATATGCAAATAGGTCTTTTTAACACTTACTTCCTCCTTGTACTTGTATTTTTTAGCTATTTTGCACAAATTTGAGAGGAAGGTAAAGCTGTTTCTTTGATTTTTGTTGCATTTTTAAATGCTGAAATGCTAACATTACCACTCGATTTTCAGATTAATATGTTAAAAAACGGGAGATGATTATGGCTGTAATTCATGTGATAGAAAATGATTTTGAAGAAAAGGTGCTGAAAAATTCTAAGCCTGTTGTGGTTGATTTTTCTGCTGAGTGGTGTATGCCGTGTAAAATGATAGCCCCTCTCTTTGAGGAATTGTCGGGAGAAATGCAGGAAGTTGTCTTTGTGAAAGCAGATGTTGATGACTGCCGCGCGGCGGCGGCAATGTATAATGTTATGAGTGTTCCCACGCTGATTCTTTTTAAAGCAGGGGAAATTAAGAATCAAACTTCAGGAGCGATGCAGAAACCGAAACTTAAACAATGGATAGAAGAATCAATTAAATAGGGAGAATAAATATAAAAATGAGCGATATAATAAAACTGTTTGGTAAAAATTATAAGAAATTTCAGCTTAAAAACCAGGAAAAACCTGAACTTTTCAGGGAGTATTTTCCTTATTCGAATGTTCCTAAGATTTTGTTTGATAAACAAGCGGCGAAACTGAACATGCCTGAGAAAATATACATTAGTGATACCACATTCAGGGATGGCCAGCAGGCAAGGCCTCCTTATACGGTAAAACAAATTATAGATATCTTCACTCTTTTGAGCCGTCTTAGCGGCCCGAATGGTATTATCCGGACCTCCGAATTTTTCCTCTACAGTAATAAAGACAGAGAAGCTGTTGAAAAATTACAGGAAAAAGGATTTAAATATCCAGAGATTACCGGTTGGATAAGAGCGGTAAAAAAAGATTTTCAGCTGGTAAGGGAAATGGGCCTTAAGGAGACAGGTATTTTGACTTCAGCCTCTGATTATCATATATACCTTAAATTGAAGCTTGATAAGAAAAAGGCATTTGAACAATATGTTGATATTGTTGAAACAGCGCTTTCGGATGGTATCCGTGTCAGATGTCACTTTGAAGATATTACCAGAGCCGATATCTATGGTTTTGCACTTCCTTTTGCGCAAAAGTTGATGCAGATGAGCGAGGAAGCAAATATACCGATTAAAATTCGCCTGTGCGACACAATGGGTTATGGGCTTCCTTATCCTGAGGCTGCGTTGCCCAGGGGTGTCCCAAAACTTGTGGAAGTATTTCGTAAAGAAGCTGGTGTGCCGAGTGATCTCCTTGAATGGCATGGACATAATGATTTTCATAAGGTTCTTGTAAATTCTGTAGCAGCATGGCTTTACGGGTGCGGTTATTTAAACGGAAGCCTGCTTGGTTTTGGGGAAAGAACAGGTAATTGTCCCGTTGAAGGAGCTGTTATTGAATATATGCAGCTGAAAGGGACTGCAGACGGAATGGATACAACAACTATAACGCATATAGGTAATTATTTTAGAGATGAAATAAATGCCGGCGTTCCTTCAAATTATCCGTTTGTGGGCAAAACTTTTAATACAACAAGCGCGGGAATCCATGCCGACGGTGTTTCGAAAAACGAAGAGATCTATAATATTTTTGATACTGCTAAAATACTTAACCGGCCGATTGAAATTGTTGTTACGGATAAATCGGGGGTTGCCGGGATTGTGCACTGGTTTAATACTTATCTGAGCCTGAATGAAAATATGAAGGTGGATAAAAGGCATCCCGGTGTAAAGAGAATATTTGAGAGTATAATGAAAGATTACGAGAAGGGAAGAATCACTTCAATTTCGCCTGAAGAAATGATTGTAAAAGGCAAAAAATATCTTTCCGAATACTTTAAATCTGATTTTGATAATTTGAAGCTCAGGGCTGAAGAAGTAGCTTTGCATTTGGTAGAAGATTATGCCGGCAGGAAAGAACTTCAGCGTATGAATGTGTCTGAAATCGAATCTATGCTTGAAAAGGTTGTGGAAGAAGATCCTTTTATCCAGTTTGCTTATGTTGTTGATAGCAATGGAAAGAAATTCACTAAAAATATATCTGATATAGCAGATAGAAATAAATATGAAACGCTTTTGCATGAAAAGGATTATTCCGGAAGGCAGTGGTTTGTTGAGCCGATGAAAAACGGTAAACCCTGTGTAACAGATTTCTATACCTCAAAGATAACCGGCAGGCTTTGCATAACAGTATCGGCCCCTATCGTGGATGAGTCTGACAAAATAATCGGTATCCTTGGCATGGATATGAAATTTGAAGATCTTGTTAAATACGAAGAAACCGTGGAATAATAATATGGGAAAAACAATATCCGAAAAAATTATTAGTGAACACTGCGGTAAAAATGTCTGTCCCGGGGAAATTGTTGTTGTGCCGGTAGATGTTTGCCTTACCCAGGATGGGACGGGCCCGCTTGCTGTAACACAGCTCAAAAAAATGAATCTTGTTAAGGCTGCCAATCCTGATAAGACGATTCTATTTATTGACCATGCTGCTCCGAGCCCGAGAAAAGAACTTTCAAATGACCATAACCTCTTAAGAGAGTTTTCTGAATCTACCGGTGTGGCTCTTTCAGATATTGGGGAGGGCGTGTGCCATCAGTTAATAAACGAAAAACTGGTGAAGCCCGGAGATATCCTTATCGGCGCTGACTCTCATACATGTACAGGAGGAGCATTATGCGCGTTTTCAACGGGGATGGGTTCTACAGATGTTGCGGTAGGTATAGCTCTTGGAAAAACCTGGCTCAGGGTTCCGGAAACCTTTGAAATTATATGTGAAGGTGATTTTAAAAAAGGAGTGTGTTCAAAGGATGTCATACTTTACTTTATAGGTGTTATTGGCGCTGATGGAGCTACTTATAAAGCTCTGGAATTTACAGGTTCAACTATAAAGAACCTTGATATGAGTGACAGATTTACTATTTCTAATATGGCTGTTGAAGCCGGCGCCAAGGTTGGTTTGATTGCTTCTGATGATATTACAAAAAGGTATCTTAAATCAGTTGGAAGAGAAAAGGATTTTAAGGAGATTAAAGCGGATTCAGATGCCGTATATGAAAAGGAATTCAGGATAAATGTCAGTGATCTTGAGCCAATGGTGTCATTGCCGCATACAGTAGATAATACTAAAAAGATTAGTGCGATTAAAGATATTGTGATTCATCAGGTACATATTGGTACCTGTACAAACGGCCGGCTGAAAGATCTGGAAATTGCGGCAAAAATTTTAAAAGGGAAAAAAGCGAATAAAAAGACAAGGCTTTTAGTAACACCTGCGTCAAGGTCAATTTATCTTGAAGCAATTAGAAAAGGTATTATTACAACGCTTGTGGAAGCAGGTGCGGTAATTAATCCTCCCGGCTGCGGCCCTTGCGTGGGTGTTCATCAGGGAATACTTGGAGATGGAGAAAATTGCTTATCATCCCAGAACAGGAATTTCCGCGGGCGCATGGGAAATGTTAAAGGTAATATTTTTCTTGCTTCACCTCATACATGTGCCGCAACTGCGATAACCGGTAAAATTACTGATCCGAGAGAATTTTTATAAACAAGGTGTGTAAATGAAACTAAATGGTAAAGCCTGGATTTTTGGAGATGACATAAGCACGGACCACATTGCTCCGGGACGATTATTTCATTTGAGGTCTGATTTGCCCCAACTCGCGAAACATGTTCTGGAAGATGCCCGTCCGGAATTTGCCGCGTCTATGGAAAAAGGTGACTTTGTTGTAGGTGGAAATAATTTTGGGCTTGGTTCTTCGCGGGAACATGCTCCGGCAATTATAGAAAT
>JAGLRQ010000022.1 GCA_023136205.1 Candidatus Auribacterota bacterium | reverse complement strand
GCCATTAATGTAGGCCTTCCTGTAATAATGTGCGATACAGATAAAATTAAAGAAGGAGATAAGCTTGAGGTTGATCTTTCAACCGGCATTGTAAAAAATGTTACATCTAATCTGGAGCTTAAATTCCCGCCTTTGCCTGATGCTATGAGGAAAATACTTGAGGACGGCGGGCTTGTTAAGCATATAAAAAAACATGGAGACCTCAAAATCTGAGTGAAAAATATGAAAAAAATTACAATTAAAAACAATAAGATTAATGTTCCTGATAACCCGGTAATTCCGTTTATCGAAGGGGATGGGACAGGCCCTGATATATGGAAAGCCGCGAGTTTTGTAATAGACAGTGCGGTCAAAAAAGTATCCGGCGGCTCGAAAAAAATTGAGTGGAAAGAAATATATGCCGGAGAAAAAGCATATAACAAAGTTGGAGACTGGCTGCCTGAAGACACGTTAAAGGCAATTAAAGAATATACTGTCGCGATTAAAGGGCCGCTTACAACTCCTGTAGGAGGAGGAATAAGAAGCCTTAATGTAACCCTTCGGCAAAAGCTTGATCTTTACGCGTGTGTAAGGCCTGTTAAGCATTATGCGGGTGTGCCGAGCCCGGTAAAAGAACCTGAAAAGGTTGATATGATAATCTTCAGGGAAAATACCGAAGATGTTTATGCCGGTATTGAATGGCAGGAAGGCAGTGAAGAAGCAAAAAAGATAATCGAGTACTTGAAAAGCGAATTCAGTGTTGATATACACAAAGATTCCGGTATAGGAATAAAACCTATAAGCGAGTTTTGTTCAAAGAGGCTTATCAGGAGAGCTATAAGGCATGCGCTGGATAACGGACGCTCCAGTGTAACTATGGTTCATAAGGGCAATATTCAGAAATATACTGAAGGGGCATTCAGGCAGTGGGGTTATGAACTTGCAGAGGAAGAATTTAAAGACACTGTTATATCCGAGGATGATCTCTGGGAAAAATATAACGGCAAGTGCCCTGAAGGAAAGGTGATTTTAAAAGACAGGATAGCTGACATTATGTTTCAGCTTGCGCTTTTAAGGCCGGATGATTTTAGTGTTCTTGCTACCCCTAACCTTAACGGTGATTATATTTCAGATGCTATCGCGGCTCAGGTTGGCGGGATAGGAATGGCTCCCGGCGCGAATATTGGCGATTTTGCCGCTCTGTTTGAGGCTACACATGGAACAGCTCCGAAGTATGCTAATAAAGATAAAGTTAATCCCGGGTCACTGCTTCTTTCCGGATGTATGATGCTTGAATACCTCGGCTGGAATGAAATATCTCAAGCGATAAAAAATGCTCTTGAAAAAACAATTTCATCAGGTTTTGTTACCTATGATCTCGCAAGGTTGCTAAAAAGCGCGACTGAACTTAAGACTTCGCAGTTTGCCGAAAAGGTGGTTGAGAATATTTAATCCGCCTTCGCGAAATTCCCCGTACGTAAGTCCGTGGAGCTTCAGTCGTTGTGTCATCCCGAACTTGTTTCGGGATCTTAAGAATTCATGATGCTGAAACAAGTTCAGCATGACGGCAAAAATGAAAAAAGTAAAAGATATTAGCAGGAAAATTTCCGAAGCTTTTATAGATATAAATTATGATCTTTCTTCTGATGTAATTTTTGCTCTTAAAAAAGCTTTAAAAAAAGA
Organism: Candidatus Auribacterota bacterium; assembly: GCA_023136205.1. Lineage (GTDB taxonomy): Bacteria > Auribacterota > UBA6266 > UBA6266 > UBA6266 > JAGLRQ01. The sequence continues at coordinate 4,170 of JAGLRQ010000022.1, read as the reverse complement.
AACCTCGTCTCTTGGCAGGTTTACATTAAGAAACATTCTCCTGAACGCGGAACTTGCAGGAAAGATACAGGTTCCTTTATGTCAGGATTGCGGCCTTGCGGTGGTTTATGTTGAGGCGGGAGAAGATGTTTCTTTAGACGGTTCGCTTGTAAAAGCTATTAATGACGGTGTTAAAGACGCCTATAAAAAGGGTTATTTAAGAAAATCGGTCTGTGATCCTGTCACGAGGCGCAATACGAATACCAACCTTCCCCCCCTAATACATGTTGAATATATAAAGGGTAAATCAATCAAGTTGTATTTAATGAGCAAGGGTGGAGGCAGTGAGAATAAAAGCCGGCTTAAGATGTTGACTCCATCGGATGGTATCGATGGCATAGAAGATTTTATCTGTGAAACAGTTGCGCTGGCGGGAGCAAGCGCGTGTCCTCCTTTTATTCTGGGGGTTGGAATAGGAGGCTCTTTTGATAAAGTAACGGCGCTCGCGAAGAAGGCTCTTTTCAGGCGTGTTGGATCAAAGAATAAGAAAGCAAGCCTTCAAAAATTGGAAAACCGTATTTTTAAGAAGGTTAATTCTTTAGGAATCGGCCCCGGAGGTTTCGGCGGAAAAGCAACAGCGCTTGCGGTTCACATTGAGATGAAAGAGTGCCACATTGCCAGCCTTCCTGTCGCCGTAAATATCAATTGCCATTCATCAAGATATAAGTGTATCAAATTATGAATAAAAAAGTTTCTAACATAAAAACTCCTCTCGCGGAAAGCGTAATTAAAAAATTACGTTCAGGCGATATTGTATATCTTTCCGGTACTATCTATACCGCGAGAGACCAGGCTCACAGACTTATTATGGAAATGATTAAAAAGAAAAAGAAACTGCCTTTTGAAATGAAAGGGCAGGTCATATATTACTGCGGGCCGACTTCTGCCAGGTTTAAAGGGCATGCCGGTTCATGCGGGCCTACGACCAGTTCAAGAATGGATAAATACACAATCAAGCTTTTAAGTCTCGGGCTTAAAGGAATGATAGGTAAGGGGGAGAGGTCTTCTGAAATTGTTGGTGCTATAAAGGAAAAGCGGGCTGTTTATTTTGCCGCTCCGGCAGGATTGGGAGCGCTGGTTAGCAGGCATGTTATTGAAAGTGAATGTATTGCTTTTAAGAAGCTTGGCCCGGAAGCAGTTTACAAATTTGAAGTTAAAGATATGCCTCTTATCGTAGTAAACGATGTGAAGGGTAATGATGTGTATAAAAGGAAAAGAAAATGTCTAAGATAGTTTCAAAAAAACAGCTTTCTGAAGATGTTTACAGGCTGGACCTGGAAGCTCCAAAAATTGCTTTAAAAAGGAAGCCCGGCCAGTTCGTAATCTTGAGGCTTGATGAGCTTAGTGAAAGAATCCCTCTTACAATTGTTGATTCAGACAGCGATAAAGGGATAATAACAATTATTGTTCAGGCTGTAGGGGAAACTACCAGAAAGATAGTCTCTAAAAATGCCGGAGAAGAAATACTTGATGTTGCCGGCCCTCTGGGCAGCCCCACTCTAATAGAAAAAAAAGGAATTGTTGTGGTTGTAGGCGGCGGTGTCGGAACGGCTGTAGTTTATCCCGTCGCAAAAGCCTTTAAGGAAGCGGGTAATAATGTTATCTCTGTTATCGGAGCGAGGAATAAAGAACTTATTATTCTTGAAGATGAAATGGAAACAATAAGCGATAAGGTTTATATAACGACTGATGACGGAAGTTATGGCGCAAAAGGTTTTGTGACGGACGCTCTTAAAAATATTATTGCGGGTAAGGATACAATTGCTGAGGTTCTGGCGGTTGGCCCTGTTCCAATGATGAAAGCTGTATGCGAAGTTACGAAAAAGTTTAATATAAAAACTATGGTAAGTTTAAATCCTATTATGGTTGATGGTACGGGAATGTGCGGAGCGTGCCGTGTCACCGTGGGAGGTAAAACCAAATTTACCTGTGTGGACGGACCCGAGTTTGACGGACATAAGGTAGATTTTGACGAGCTTTCAAGGAGGCTCAAAAGCTACAGTAAGATGGAGAAATATGGTGAGGAGAAACAGGAAGGTTGTTGTAAAGGATTTTAAAGTGGCTGAAAAGATTCCAAGACAAAAAATGTCCGAACAGAAGCCTCATGAAAGGATTAAAAACTTCCTGGAGGTTCCGTTTGGCTACACCGAAGAACAGGCTGTAAAAGAAGCGTCCAGGTGTATTCAGTGTAAAAACCCTTTGTGTGTTCAGGGTTGTCCTGTAAGAGTTCAAATCCCGGAGTTTATAAAACTTGTTACGGAGAGAAAATTTATTGAAGCGGCGAGAAAAATCAAAGAAACAAATTCTCTTCCTGCTGTATGCGGGCGTGTATGCCCTCAGGAAGACCAGTGCGAGAAGGTGTGTATCCTGGGTAAAAAAGGCGATCCTGTGGCAATAGGCACGCTGGAAAGATTTGTTGCTGACTATGAGAGAGAACACATAGAAGTTCAAAATGTTCCCGAAGTTAAGGAAACAGGCAAAAGCGTTGCTGTTGTAGGTTCCGGCCCGGCAGGGCTTACAGTCGCGGGCGATCTCGCGAAAATCGGTTATAACGTTACAATCTTTGAGGCTCTTCATAAACCGGGGGGTGTTCTTGTATATGGTATCCCGGAATTCAGGCTTCCAAAGGATATTGTCAGCAGTGAAATAAAATATGTGGAAAGCCTGGGTGTAAAATTGGCAACAAATGCCGTAATTGGAAAAACAGATACTATAGATGATCTTTTAAACGGAAATTTTAATGCGGTATTTATAGGAACAGGGGCGGGAGCTCCTAAATTTATGAACTTGCCGGGTGAAAATTGTGTTGGAATTTATTCGGCTAACGAGTACTTAACCAGAGCGAATCTGATGAAGGCTTATAAGTTTCCCGAGTACGGTACCCCAATCGCGCGCGGAGGAACTGTTGCAGTTGTAGGCGGCGGGAATGTAGCAATGGATTCCGCAAGGACTGCGGTACGGCTTGGCGCGGATAAGGTTATAATTCTTTACAGGCGTTCAAAAGAAGAAATGCCCGCAAGGATAGAGGAAATACATCATGCTGAGCAGGAAGGCATTGAATTCCATTTTCTTGTAAACCCGGTGAGGTTTATATGCGGTGACAGCGGTAAGGTTAAGGAAGTGGAGTGTATAAAAATGAAGCTTGGAGAACTGGATGATTCGGGAAGGCGAAGGCCTATGATAATAGAAAACTCCGAGTTCAGGGTAAAAATAGATACATTTATTATTGCGATAGGAAATGATCCGAATCCGCTAATTCAAAAAACAACTCCCGGGTTAAAAGTTAATAAGTGGGGTAATATTGTTACGTCTTCCGATACCGGTAAAACCAGCCGTGAGAGAGTCTTCGCCGGTGGTGATATTGTTACAGGATCCGCGACTGTTATAGAGGCAATGGGGGCGGGTAAAATAGCCGCTGCCTCTATTCATGAATATTTATCCAATCTATAGTTCAACAGCAAGATAAGGGGAACATCTTATGAAGATAAACGAATCGATATTTAAAGCTTATGATATCAGGGGTATTTACCCTGAAGATATTAATGATGAGATAGTATACCGTATTGGAAGAGCTTTTGTTTCATTCCTTAAAGTAAAGAATATTGCAGTGGGGAGGGATATGAGGGTTTCATCGCCTGCCCTCGCAAAAGCATTTATCAAAGGGGTCATCGATCAGGGTGCTAATGTGACGGACTTTGGGATGGTTGGTACAGATATGCTTTATGTGGGTGTTGCTATGTACGGTTTTGACGGTGGAGTTATGATCACCGCCTCTCATAATCCGAAACAGTACAACGGCATGAAACTTGTAAAGGAAAGATCGATACCCCTTAGCGGCGATACGGGCATTCAGGACATAAAGAAGATGGTTATTGCCAACAAGTTTGAAAATGCTAAAACAACAGGCAACCTCTATAACAAAAATATCTGGGCTGACTATGTTAAGCATGTTTTAAGTTTTATTAATCCCTCGAAAATTAAGCCCTTCAAAATTGTCATTGATGCCGGCAGCGGCATGGCAGGTAAAATGGTAACTCCTATTCTTGAAAAGCTGCCTGTAAAAGTTATTCCAATGTATTTTGAACCGGATGGAACATTTCCTCACCACCAGGCAAATCCTCTTATAGAGGA
>JAGLRQ010000021.1 GCA_023136205.1 Candidatus Auribacterota bacterium | reverse complement strand
TTTTTCAAACAGAGAATGAGAAAAGAAAAAGCGATATTTGGCGGTGAAGTTACGGGACACTATTATTTTAGAGATAATTATAACGCAGACAGCGGTCTTATTCCTGCTCTACTTATGCTTAATCTGGTGAGCGAAAAGAATATGAAATTAAGTGAAATATTAAAGCCTTTGGAAGAAAAATATTTTATAAGCGGTGAAATAAATACAGATGTGAAGGATCAGCAGCTTAAAATAAAAGAGATTGCCGAAAAGTATAAAGACGCGAAGATATCATATCTTGATGGTGTATCCATTGATTATGAAGACTGGCATTTTAATGTGAGACCCTCGAATACCGAACCGCTTCTCAGATTAAACCTTGAAGCAAAAACAAGGGAGATGATGGAACGTAAAAGAGATGAAGTTCTTTCTATAATAAGATCATAATTTTAAAAGGGAGAGGAAAATGAATATTGGAAAGATTGTGCTTATTGTTTTAGCTTTTTTTGTTGCGGTTCCTTCTTATGCTGTAGATAGGAGAACCCAGAAAACGACCGTTAGAGTTGAGGAAGATACGAAGGTGGAAAAGTCTAAACCAATTGGAAATAAGGGTGATTTTTCCAAGAAAACTACTGCGGAAGTAAAAAAGGCTGATCAGGAAACAGAAGTAGTCACCCTTTTTAAGATGATTAATAGCAACTGGGGCAGGTCAAGAAGAGTTGCGTATAAGAAACTGCGTGAGCTTGGAGCAGATGGTACAGATGTTTATATAAAAATTCTTCTGGATGGAAAAAGAGTGAACCGCGAATACGCGGCCAAGATGCTGGGAGAATACCCGAGCAAAGAAGGAGTGGTGGCTTTAAGACAAGCGCTCCTAAACGATAATATTGCCCGTGTGCGTATAACGTGTGCAGAATCACTGGCGGTTATTGCTGATAAATCCTCTCTTGATGATCTTATAACAGCATTAGAGGATGAAAACAGACAAGTAAGAGAAAAAGCTATCTATGCCATTGGAAAAATGGGAAACGAAAATGTTGTTCCTGCTCTTATTAAAATATTGAAAGATGATAATCCTGATACCAGACAGATGGTGGTTTTTTCTCTGGGTGAACTGCGTGATGAGAGAGCCACACAACCTCTTATAGAAACAACTCTTGACCCAAATGCGGGTGTGAGAGCCGCATCTGCCGTTGCTCTCGCGAAAATCGGAAGCAGATCCGTTGTTGATGAAATTGTCGGGATGCTGGCTGATAAATCCAGTAACGTAAGGTTATCGGCTGTCATGGCTCTTAATATCCTTGATGATGAAAAGGCTGTTCAGCCGCTTATAGCTATGCTTTCCGATGAAAGCGGCGATGTAAGGGAAGTTACTTTTGAAACCCTTAAAAAAATGGATCGGCAGGCTCTTTTAAAAGCTCTCATCCAGGCAATGGGTTCGACTAATCTCAATGCCAGGATTGATGCCTCCGGCTGGCTGACCGAGGCAGGTGCCAACGAAGCAATTCCATGCCTTATTAAAGGGACTGCAGATGATGAGTGGCAGGTGAGATACTACTCTGCCATAGCTCTTGGAAATATTGGTGATAAAAGAGCTGATAAGGCTTTACGTTATTTGCTTGATGATGAAAGAACCGGGATAAGAGTTGAAGCTCTTAAATCACTTGGTAAAATCGGGGATGAATCCGCTGAAGGCCTGCTTATTAATATTGTTTTAAATTCAAGAGACAAAGCGGAAGCTATTGAAGCTATCCGGGCGCTTGGAGATATAAAAACACCCGGCGCGGTTGGCTTAATAGTTGAAAAGTTCCAGGATCCGGACCCTGAAATTTCGAGGGCAGCCGCCAAGGCATTGATGAATTATGGTGATACTCTGTACAACTGTATGAACAGCGAAAATTCTGATATAAGGCGCAGTATTGTTATAGCAGTGGGCCTTTTAGGAAAGTCGGAATCGTCGGCAATTCTTCTTAAAGGATTGAAAGATTCAGATCCTTTTATAAGGGTTACCAGCCTTAAATCACTGGAAAAGATAGGCGATAAAAAAGCAGTTAAGAAAGCTTTAAAGTTACTTGATGACTCTTCTCCTAATGTAAGGGTTGCGTCAATTTCTTATCTTATATTTTGCGGGAATAGAAGTGTTGTCGATAATGTAGCTGAAAAATTAAGTGACGAAAATTATATTGTGCGCGTGGCTGTACTTCAGGCCATTGCAGAGTTTAATGCCCGTAAGTATTTACAGGAAGTTCAATCGGCATTGAAGAAGGATCAGCCTTATGTAAGAGCTGTTGCCGCCGAAACACTTGGCAAGATAGGCGAAGATGACAATAATACAATAAAAGTTCTTTTGGACGCGCTTAGCACTGATGAAGCCATTAACGTAAGGCTTAATTCTGCGTCATCGTTAAGGGGATTGACAGGAAATAATTTTGGATATACCAAAAATGCTCTTTCTTCTGAGAAATACGAAGCAGTCCGGAAATGGGAAAAATGGTGGTACGAAAAAAGGGGATAGGGATCCTTTATAGATTTCCTTATGCCGGGTCTTTTTCAAGAGCATCTAACAGAATTGTTACAGCGGGTTGCTCCGGGTCTAATTGGTATGCCTTCTTGAATATTTTATAAGCCATTTGCCTGTTGCCATTTTTCAGGTAAAGCCTGCCCTTTAAAAAAAGAATGAATATATTGTCAGGGTATCTATCGGAAAGGCTTTCCAATTCTTTGATAGCTTCTGTGGTAAGGTTCCGGCTGTTGCCTTTTAACGCGGGAAACGCGTATTTTGAAGTACACATATAAACATTTGCTGTTTCGTTTTCAGGGTCAATTTGAAGAGCTCTTTCCAGGTAAGTTCTGTCATCATCGACGAAAAAAAGAGCAATGTAGGCTTCTATATTTTCCGGGTTAATCTCGAGCGCTTTTCTGCCGTCATCAAGGCATTTTCCACGTATCTTTCGCCCTGTTTCCGCGTCTGTGATTGAAGGAAGCAGCGCGTAAGCCACTGCCCGGGCTGAATAAAAGTCGCTTATGCCCGGGTATTTCTGAATAAGTTCTGAAAGTATATTTATGGACTGCATTGCGTTTTTTGAAGCTTTTTCATTAAATATTGTGTTATTTTCGCCTGATGTAAGTGATTCGGAGATAGATTGTTGAAATATAAAACCTAATGTTTTACTACTGGTCAGGCTCCTGGCTTTTTCAAGGGAGAAATAAGCGGTTTCTCCTGATGTCTCGGATTTTAAAGGAGTGCCGGTTATTAGTGCCGAAAATATAATTAACGCTGTAATTAGAGTATTTATTATTTTCATAAGGGGTATATACTATCAGGAAAAAAATTTAAAAAAAAGGTAAAAATCGCACATTTATTTATTTTTTTGTCTTTATTTACGGAAGAAAATATATTATATTGAAAGAAAAAGGAGATACGATGGGCAACAGGATAAGTAAAGCTTTTCTTCTTGGCTTGGGTTTTGATAGTGAGGATGGCCACCTGAGGGTCACAAAGGGGGAAAATTTCCGTCTTTTCGGAGGTTCTGAAGAAACCCATGATGCGATGCAGGAAAAGTCGATTAAATTTAATGAGCAACTCAGTAAAAAGGGTAAATCACTGGATAACATAACGCGGGATGAATTTTACGAAATAGCGCAAAAAGCAGGTTTTAAGCCTTTTAAATAAATTCCTTTCTTGAAAACCTGATGTAAAAAACCTAACAGGAGTATTTATATGACTGACTTTAATTTTATAAAACCGCTTGTTCAGAAAAATGAGTCGAAAATTATTCTTCTGGTCCTTGACGGCCTTGGGGGTTTGCCGAAGAACGGTAAAACCGAACTTGAAACAGCCGGTAAACCGAATATGAACAAAATTCTTAAATCATCCTCGCTTGGACAAATGCTTCCTATCGCCAGCGGAATAACTCCCGGCAGCGGCCCGGGCCATTTGGGGCTTTTTGGTTATGATCCTCAAAAATATATTCTAGGGAGAGGAATACTTGAAGCAATCGGAATTAATTTCAAGGTCCAGCATGGAGATTTGTGTACCAGGATTAATTTCGCGACTGTTGACGATAAAGGAAATGTAACGGATAGAAGAGCGGGAAGAATTCCTACCGAACTTAACAAAAAACTTTGTGCAAGGTTGGGCAATATAAAACTGGAAGATGTAGATGTATTTGTGGAACCTGTGAAAGAACACAGGGCCGCTATTATTTTCAGGGGGCAGGGCCTTTCCGATAAGCTTTGCGAAACGGACCCTCAGAAAACCGGTGTGCCTCCGATCGAACTGAAGGCTCTTGATAAGGACTCCCAAAAATCGCAAAAAGTTGTGAGTGATTTTTTCCGGCAGGCAAAGGAAATATTAAAAGATGAACATCCGGCAAATATGATAATGTTTAGAGGATGGGCAAACTATGTAAAGATACCTTCTTTTAATGAGGTTTACGGCCTTAAAGCAGCCGCGGTTGCCGGTTATCCTATGTATCGCGGCCTGGCAAAACTGACTGGCATGGATGTAATAGAAACGGAAAGCGGCATAGTGCCCCAGACTGAAACCCTTTCCAGAATTTATAAGGATTATGACTTTTTCTTTGTCCATATCAAATATACCGATTCCGCGGGAGAAGATGGGGATTTTGAAAGGAAAGTAAAGGTAATAGAAGAGGTTGATGCCCACCTGCCTGAAATATTAAAATTAAATCCGGATGTTTTTGTTGTTACCGGGGATCATTCAACTCCTGCCGTGTACAAAGCACATAGCTGGCATCCAATTCCAGCCCTGTTGAAATCTAAATGGGTCCGCCCCGGGGGCCATTCAAATTTTTGTGAATCCGAATGTGTCGTGGGGTCGCTTGGGACATTTAAATCAAAAGAATTGATGTCTCTTATCCTTGCGCATGCCGGAAGATTATCAAAGTTTGGGGCATGATTCGTATATAGTATTAATTACTTTATCCTTCTTACTTTTTGACTTTCCGTGTTGATTATAATAAACTCCTCGTTAGTGTTTTATTATTTAAATAATAAAAGGGACATGGGATGCTGAAAGTGGGATTTGACAATGAGAAATATTTAAAGGAACAAACCTCCGCGATTCTGGAAAGAGTGGAAAAATTTAATGACAAGTTATACCTTGAATTAGGAGGAAAAATTGTCTTTGACTATCATGCGTCCAGAGTTTTGCCCGGTTTTGATCCAAATGTAAAAATGCGGCTATTACAGAAGTTAAAGGATAAGACAGATGTTATTCTCTGTATTTACGCGGGTGATATCGAGAGAAAGAAGATAAGGGCTGATTTTGGTATTACCTATGATGCCGACGCGCTTAAACTGATTGATGATTTAAGGGAGTGGGGGATTGATGTGCTGGCAGTGGTAATAACCCGTTTTACAAACCAGCCTGCCGCTAAAATTTTTAAAAATAAACTAGAACGAAGAAATATTAAAGTTTACACGCACAATTTTATTAAAGGTTATCCCACGGATGTGGATATTATAGTAAGTGAGAATGGTTTTGGAGCGAATAAATACATTGAAACAAAAAAACCCCTTGTGGTAGTTACCGGGCCCGGGCCCGGCAGCGGAAAATTGGCAACATGCCTGTCCCAGCTATACCATGATCATAAGAAGGGGATAAACTCCGGGTATGCTAAATTTGAGACATTCCCTATCTGGAACATACCTCTTAAGCACCCTGTTAACAGCGCTTACGAAGCGGCCACTGCCGATATAAAAGATTATAACCTTGTTGACCCTTTTCATCTGAAGGCTTACGACAAAACCGCTATTAACTATAACCGGGATGTGGAAATATTTCCTGTTCTAACGAGAATTTTGGAAAAAATTATGGGAGAACCGGTATATAAGTCTCCTACCGATATGGGAGTAAATCGTGCGGGTTTTGGGATTATTAACGACAAAGTGGTGAAGGACGCCGCGAAGCAGGAAGCCATCAGGAGGTATCTCAGGTACGCGTGTGAATATGTTCTGGGTGTTGTAGATGAAGAAGCTGTTCAGAGAGCAAAGGCTATTATGGAAGAGCTTGGCGTAAAAATAGAAGACAGAAAAGTACTTAAACCGGCGAGGTGTGCCGCGAAGGAAGCTGAGAGACAAGAAAAAGGAAACGAAGGAATTTTTTGCGGCGCGGCTATTGAATTAAAAGATGGTTCAATTGTCACGGGTAAAAATTCTCCTCTGATGCATGCGGCATCGAGCCTTATTTTCAATGCCGTAAAAAAATTGGCCGATATTCCGGATAAAATACATTTATTGTCACCCAATATTATTGAATCGATAAGCAGCCTTAAACAGAACATGTCCGGCGCAAAGTCAGTGAGCATGAGCCTTGAAGAAGCATTGATTGCTCTTAGCATAAGCGCGGCTACAAATCCGATGGCTGAGTTAGCTATTGAAAAATTAAAGGAACTCCGGGGCTGTGAACTGCATATAACCCATATTCCTACCCCGGGTGATGAAGCCGGGTTAAGAAGGCTTGGTTTTAATCTGACAAGCGATCCGAATTTTTCAACAAAAGCTTTATTTATAGCATAAAAACCGAAACAGCAAAGGAAAAAAGTTCTGAAAAAGCTCGCGTTATATCTACTGTTTTTTGGCGTATTTTTTGTTCTGAGCGGTTTTTGTCACGGTGAAGAAGATTCAGCTTTAGATTTGGATGAAAATTACCTTGATATAGTGGAAAGAATAATGAAAGAAGATGATGTATCCTCTGAAGCGGTTGTTGAAGATGACAAGGTAAAAAGACAACCGGATGAGCTTTTAACCGAAGAACATAAAAACGAAATATTTATGGAAGTTCTGGCGATGGAAGAAAAGCTTGCACAAGAAGCAAAACAGAAATTTCCTGACAACATGTTAGAGCAGTTAAAATATGTAGGTTCCAAAATTTCGGAATTGGATGAAAAAATCATGAAGAAATATAATATCAGCAGGGAAGAACTCCTGGATATTAAAATAGAGGGTGTAGGGCTTTAACGGAAATGTATTTTATCTTATGACGCGATTTTTTAAAACATTATTTTTTATATTGTTGCTTTTTAACTGCGGTTTTTTGATAGCGGAAAAAACGGAAAAAAACAATGATATTCCTGTTACAGTTGATGGTGAAAATGTGACTTTTGACCGTGCTGCGCAGACTGTTACGGCATCCGGAAATGTTGTGCTTTTGTATACCGGCATGAAGATTACGGCGGACAGGATGATATTCAATATTGAAACCAGGGATGTTAACGCGGAAGGCAATGTGGCCCTCTATAAGGATAATAATATATATAGATCGGACAGGGTGCGTTATAATTTGAATACAGGAGCGGCGGATATAGTGCACTGTAAATACCAGATGCATCCATGGTACGGCAATGTAAAGAATATTGAAAAACTTGATAAAAAGCTCCTTGTAGGGACAGATGCCGGTCTGACAACCAGTGACTTTGACCAGCCGGAATTCAGGGTGGAAGGTAAAACCGTTAAGGTGTATATTGGCGATAGAATTGTTATAAGGCATGCGGTGTTTTACATAGGAGATGTCCCCGTTTTCTACTGGCCGTATTATTCAAAATCTCTTCGGGACCATAGGGTTACGCTATTTGTTATACCGGGTTATGATTCCGACTGGGGAACATTTGTTCTTACAGGGCTTAACTGGAAATACGATGAAAATATAAAGGGAACACTGCATTTAGACTATAGAAACGAAAGAGGATTTGCGGGTGGAGTTGACATTGAATACAGGCAAAGCGGAATAAAAGGCAAGGTTAAAACATATTTTATAGATGAGCGTAAAAAAGAAACCATCCAGGTTGGTAACAAAACTGTTTATGGGGACTTGCTTTATGATACGGACAGGTACTGGTTAAAGTGGCAGAACAGGCAGGATGTAAACGACGACGTAGCTTTGTTTGCCGAGTATAGCCTGGAGAGCGATGAGAATGTGAGAAGAGAATATTTCAGGCAGGAATATTCAAATGCGGTTCAAACAAGAAGCCACGGGAGTATAACGCGCTTCGGAGATAATTTTAGTGTGGGGGTTTCAGCAAGGGCCAGAAGCAACAGTTTTTATAATGTTATTGAGAGGTTGCCCGAAGTTAATATCAATATTGCGAATCAGAAGATAGTCAATTCGCCTTTTTATTATGAAAGTTATACTTCCGGCGCCTATCTTCGGAGGGTTAAGGAGTACACCCGGCACAGGGAATATATTTCAGGGAGACTGGATACATTTCATAGAATGTCTTTCCCCAAAAAATATTTTAATTTTATTTCGGTAAATCCTTTTGCGGAATACAGGGGGACTTATTATGAAGCTTCCCCCGAAAACAAAAAAGATATTGTAAGAAATATTTTTGCCGCGGGCGCAGAGGCCTCGGTCAAGTTTTCCAAAACCTATTACATGGATAATGAATTTTTCTCTATACAGGACATGCGGCATGTTATTCAGCCGGAACTCATATATACGTATACGCATGAGCCGGACAGGGATTCGTCGGAGTTATATCAATTTGACTGGATTGACGCTATCGCGCGCAGGGACACTTTAAGATACGGAATAAGAAATACCTTTCAAACCAAGAGAAATGATGAAGCTGTGGATTTTCTTAACGTTTTTGTTTTTACGGATATGTTCGCACATGAAAACAGGGATAATAGCGGGAATAAATTTTCAAATATTTTTTCGGAGATTGAAGCTGCTCCTTTTCCCTGGATGAAAGCTCATATTGAAACGAGCTATAATCCGTATGACAGGCAGTTTGATGAGGTAAATTCCTATGTCTCATTCAGCCCTTTCAGGGATCTGGGCTGCGCGGTCGGGCAAAGATATCTCAGGGATTACAGCAATCAATGGACAACATCTGCCAGCTTGAGGTTTTTAGAGAAATGGAAATTAAGCACGTTCTTTACTTTTGAAGCAACAAACAGATCAGGATTGGACAGTTTTAAGACACTTCAGTATCAAAGGTATGAAATAATCAGAAATTTTCACAGCTGGGAGGCTTCTTTATCTTATGCCAAAAGCGGTGATGACAACA
>JAGLRQ010000020.1 GCA_023136205.1 Candidatus Auribacterota bacterium | reverse complement strand
CAACTAAATAGGCCTTGTATATTCCAGGTGCTTCCTGGAGAAAGCCTATAGCCGCGGGATCGGTTATTATCCAGCCTATACCGTTTTCGTCCATAGTTAAAGCATAGACGTTCTGTAATAGTTTAAGCTCTAACCGGTTTATGTCTATATCGGTAAGGCCGTTATCTAAAAGATTGGCTCTGGTTGAATAAGATTTTCTTTCCGTGGCAAAACCTGTTCTACCCGTATAATCGTCCACAGCCGTGCCGTAAAAGTTATCATAAGCACACATATTTTCGAGATATACAAGATTATCGTAGGCAGTAGCTACAACAGGAGCTCCTTCTTTCTGGAGGTGGAGGAAGAATCTTTTTACGTCTGTAATATTTTTCTTGACGAATATCTCATAGACCGCTATCTCGCTTGAGTCATAGCCATAGGAACTTCTTTCTTCGGTTGTTATTTCCCTTATTTCCTCCCGCATAAAGCCGGAAGCTCTTTCCAGCATTGACATGCCGTCTTCTCCTGTCTCCGATAAGATACCTAAGGCCTCGTCTATGTCATAGGGGGAGATTTTAATTGCGACATGATTATCGCGATTAATTTTTATACCACAAAAAAACCCCCCGTAGCGAACCGGCAAAATCCTCTTCTCATAAGCCTGCATGTTGTACTGCGCATAATACGTTGCAGCTTCACCAAATGTCTTGCCCCACTCAGGGTCTGAAGCTTTAATGGAGGCAATAGTACTAGGAGCAATATCAAAAAATCCTGCAAGATCCTTTGTTACAGGTATTTTTATCGCATTACCGGTAGCAAATGGTATATATATATTGGTAATAATATATTTGAAGTAAGTAGTAAAATCTCCAAAATTAGATTCATCTACAGTTTTGACTTCATCAAAGAACTGCAGCCATTCTGTCCTCAAGCGAGTCTCTATTTGGTCAACAGGAACATAGAGAGCGGTTACCCTGTCGGTTATGGTTATAACGGTTGCAACCTGAACATTATATAACTTGGCCAAGCTGGTATTCGGATGTCCCAGGTTATAGTTTTCAAACCAAATAGTGTAGGCGTCAAAAGGAGTGAGTTTATTGGTTCTTAACATCGTTTTAAACGCCGTGTCAGTAAATATATCGGGATAAGAACCAGTTGCGGTGTTTACATCCAATATCATATTAAACACGGTATCTTCAGCTAAACCGTTAAAGAGAAAAGCAACGGTAGCGGCAGGAAGGCCAGCGTCAACAAAGTCCGCGGCTGCCATGGCATCAAAGAAGCCAAGGCCAGCGACGACAGCATCAGGGTATTTTTCATTGAACCAATCTGTCACTTCCTGGTCTATTAGAGGGTCAATTAATGAAAGAGGCGGCAGGTTGTAGCCGAAACTGTGATGCTGATGGGCTTCTACGGGTTTGCCTGTATCAGTGGCTGCTAAACCTAAACTTTCGCCTGTCAGAGACGGGTCCTGTATGTGCAGGCTGTCTCTAAAATTCACTACCGAGGCTGCGTCATAGGCTGCGGGGTCTATTCCTTCTTTTAAAACATCTATGTCAAAATAATAAAAATTGCCGGCCGCGGTTTTCACAAGCAGGATATATTCATAACAGTATTCACCCGCCATGCCAAAAACACCGTAAACCTCAGATACAACGTCTATATCTATGCCCCCTTCAAGGCAGATATTATA
>JAGLRQ010000002.1 GCA_023136205.1 Candidatus Auribacterota bacterium | reverse complement strand
AAGGTTTACCGAATCTGTTGTTGTTGAGATATTTTCAGGCAATCTGGGTGAAGGTGAGTTAGAAAAATTAAGGGATGTTTTAAAAAATAATAAAGGAGTTACTCCCGTTACTGTAGCACTGAATCTTCCTTCGGGTGGAAAAGTTAATATGCTTTTAGGAAAAGGTTTTTGCGTCAAACCTAGTGAAAGATTTATGAAGGATGTTGTTTCACTACTTGGAGAGAATACCGTTTGGCTGAAAATAAAGAGATAGGAAAGCTATATAGAGCTAAGTGTAAACTTGCGGCTCGCGCGAAGCATTCTAAAATATATTCTTGACGCTGTTATTCTGTGCGTGTTATATTCCTCTACTTGGTTATAGAAAAATAAGGTTTTTAGGAGGTTTTTTATGGCAAACTTAACAAAGAGAGAACTTGCAATTAGGATTTCAAAAAAAACGGGGATATCCCAGATTGCGGTAAAAGAAGTTATTCAAAAAACACTCGATTATATTGTTGAGAGCTTACAAAAAGGTCAAAATGTTGAATTAAGAAATTTTGGAGTTTTTACTGTAAAAAACAGAAAAGCAAGAACGGGTAGAAATCCTAATAAGCCACAGGAAGTGGTAACGATTCCTGCTAAGAAAGTTGCGTATTTTAAACCGGGTAGGGTTATGAAAAAAATTGTGGGGAAAACCTTATAAACGGGAGAGTTCGATATATTTGTTAACGGTGAGAAAGTAATTGAATATGATCGTGCGTAAAATAAGTAAAACCCTCTGGTGTATCAAACTTGAGGGTTTTTTCTTTTGACATATTTATGCCCCTGGTTTAACATTACCGTCTGTGTTTGGAATACTTATGACAAAAGATAGTAGAACAGTAAGTAGTAGGCAGAGACTTGTTTAGTATTTTATAGGTTAAAAAATACGATTCACTATTTACGAATATTACGGTGGGAATAATGAAAATAAATGTATTAAAAGGAATGTACGATGTTTTGCCTGAAGAAGTTGTGTTCTGGCAGTTTATTGAAAAGACTGTGAGAGAGACGGCTGCTCTTTTCGGGTATGGAGAAATACGCACACCAATTCTTGAAAGAACAGAGCTTTTTAAAAGGGGTTCAGGAATTGGAACGGATATCGTCAAAAAAGAGATGTATATTTTTGAGGACCGTGGCGGGAGGTCCGTGACCCTTCGGCCTGAAGGAACGCCTTCTGTGGTAAGGGCATATCTTCAAAGCGGTGTGACTTCACAGGGAGAAATTGCGAAACTTTTTTACATTGCTCCGATGTTTCGGTATGAGAAACCTCAAAAGGGAAGGTTTAGACAGCATGTTCAGTTCGGGGCAGAATGTTTTGGAATAAAAAATCCTGCAATAGACGCTGAAATGATAATCTTTCTTCTCACGATCTACGCCAGGCTTGGTTTAAAAGGTTTCGTTCTTGAGCTGAATAATGTAGGTTGCGGAAAAAAAGAATGTAGAGAATCAGTCAGGAAAGGCATTAAGGATTTTGTTTCCGGAAAAACAAACTCAATGTGCGATGATTGTAAATTGAGGCTCGAAGAAAACCCTTTAAGGATCTTGGATTGCAAGAAAGAAGGATGTATCGAAATATTATCAGGATTTGAGGGGACAGATTCTCTTGCCTGTGAGAGCTGCCGGTCGTATTACAAAGAGCTTAAAGATTTATTATCTGCTAATGCGATGCCGTTTGTTGAAAATTCCAGGTTAGTAAGGGGCCTTGATTATTATACGGCTGTTGTTTTTGAGGTTACTGCCTCAGGGTTGGGTTCCCAGAACGCAATCGGCGGCGGCGGGAGATACGATAATATGGTGAAAGAGTTAGGGGGTCCTGACGTTCCTGCTGTTGGATTTGGGGCTGGTATTGAAAGGGTAATAATGGCTTTGAAAAGTCAGTGCCCTGACTTTCCGGTTTCCACGGCTACCGATGTTTTTGTGGTATATCAGGGCGAAAAAGCCCTTAAAAAAGTACTTTTCATCCTTAATACATTAAGGCTTAAATTAAACATTAGTGCAAAAGCTGCTTTTGGAAAGAGCATGAAAGCCCAAATGAGAACTGCTAATAAGTTGAAATCAAAGTATTGCATTATAGTAGGCGATGAGGAAATTAATAAAGGAGTATTTAAGTTAAAGAACATGGAATCCGGTGAAGAAAAAGAAATAACGGAAAATAATTTAAAATCAATAAGACAGCTCTTCAGAGGAAAAAATGAATAAATACAGGACTGAATATTGCGGAAAATTGAGAAAAAAAGATTTTGGCAAGGAGATAAAGCTTGCCGGGTGGATTCATAGAAAGAGAGATCATGGCCGCCTGATATTTGTTGATTTAAGGGATCACACGGGGATATGCCAGCTTGTTTTTAACCCGGAGAATGAAATAAAAAGTTATGAAACTGTAGAGAAACTAAGGCTGGAAAGCGTTATATCTGTTTCGGGTAAGGTTGTTAAACGTTCACCCGAAGCGGTTAATCCGAAAATCGAAACAGGGGAAATAGAAGTTTTTATTAAAGATGTTGAAGTAGAATCTTCGGCTGAGGTGCTTCCTTTCCAAATTGCGGATGAAGAACCTGTGGGAGAGGAAGTAAGGTTAAAGTATAGATTTCTTGACCTTCGGAAAAACCAGCTTCACAAAAATATTATTTACCGTTCAAAAATTATAAGTTTTATAAGACAGTATCTTTCATCTATAGAGTTTACCGAGATAAATACTCCTATACTTACCTGTAGTTCTCCCGAAGGTGCCAGGGATTATCTTGTTCCGAGCCGCATTCACAAAGGTAAGTTCTATGCGCTGCCTCAGGCTCCGCAACAGTTCAAGCAGTTGCTTATGGTAGCAGGTTTTCATAGGTATTTCCAGATAGCTCCTTGTTTCCGGGATGAAGATTCAAGGGCGGACAGATCTCCAGGAGAGTTTTATCAGTTGGATCTTGAGATGTCATTTTGTACACAGGAGGAAGTTTTTGAGATTGTTGACGGGCTTTTTAAAGAACTTACAAAACAACTTTCTGACAAGAAATTGATGTTTGATTCTTTTCCGAGGATTCCTTATGCGGATGCAATGAACAAATATGGAACAGATAAACCTGACATAAGATATGGTTTAGAAATTAAAGATGTAACATCTGTATTTGTTAAATCTGGATTTAAGGCGTTTCAAAAACAAACGGGCAAGGGGAAAACCGTCAAAGCGCTTGTTATTCCGGGGCTCTTAGGCAAGCCGCGCTCATTTTTTGATAATGCGGAAGCCTATGCAAAGGAGCTGGGTGCGGGCGGGCTTGCATATATTATCAAGGATAAAGGAATGCTTAAAAGCCCTATACTTAAATTTTTAAATGAAGGGGAGAAAGAAAATCTTACTCAATTTTTAAGTTTAAAAGATGGAGAGGTGGTGTTCTTTGGTGCCGGTGATTGGGAAAAGACGTGTGAGATAATGGGGCATATGAGAGTTTATTTTGCAAAAGCTACCATGTGCATACCCCAAAACACGATGGCTTTTTGCTGGGTTACTGATTTTCCGATGTACAAGTATAATGAGGAACTGAAGAAAATAGAGTTTTCACACAATCCTTTTTCAATGCCGCAGGGAGGCATGAAGGCCCTTCTTGAAAAAAGCCCGCTTGATATTAAAGCTTTCCAGTATGATATTATTTGTAATGGTGTGGAGCTTTCAAGCGGGGCTATACGTAACCACAGGCCTGATATTATGTATAAGGCTTTTGAAATTGCGGGGTATTTGAAAAAGGATGTTGATAGCAGTTTTGGACATATGATAAGGGCATTCGAGTTTGGAGCGCCTCCGCATGGAGGCATTGCCCCGGGTATAGACAGAATTGTAATGCTCTATTCAAATGCGCCTAATATAAGAGAGGTTATTGCTTTTCCGATGAACCAGAGAGCCCAGGACCTTATGGTTGGTGCTCCTTCCGCGGTAAAAGAAGAACAGCTTAAAGAACTCGGAATTCAAATAGTTAAGGAATAGTAATTAAAAAGCTTTGATAGGGGAAATTTGTGGAACTCTTCCTGGGTTCTTGATACAATTATTACAGATAAGGGGGTGTTTCGGTGAAAAAAATTAAGATTGGTAGTTTTGTTATTTTAGTTGTTAGTTGTTTTGTTTCAGGTTGTGCATCCTTGGAATTAGGGTATGAGAGCAGAGAGCTTGATGCCGAGAATTATGTGGGTGGAATAAAGGGAGGAAAAAGGACAGTAGGCCACAAGAGAGATATAAATTACTATGGTGGCACGAAAGTTGAAGAGACAGTATACGAAGAACCGGCAGAAGAATTTGTAGATATTTACGAGGAAATTGATATAGTTGAAACCGAAGTTGAAGCTTTCCATGGCAGTGTAAGTGTATATGTTGTTCAGAAGAAAGATACCCTCTGGAAGATTGCCGGTA
Organism: Candidatus Auribacterota bacterium; assembly: GCA_023136205.1. GTDB lineage: Bacteria > Auribacterota > UBA6266 > UBA6266 > UBA6266 > JAGLRQ01. Next base: position 6,659 of record JAGLRQ010000002.1, on the reverse strand, counting down.
ACCCTGAGACTTACGGTGATTCCCGAAAATGGCTGGTGATTTTTAATGCTAACCGGGATAAGTTGGATAAACCGGAAGATTTACAGCCTGGTATGGAATTAGTAATTCCAAGAGATTAGGGTTCTTGACATGACCTGAAGTGAATTGCTCATATAAAATAGGATCTGATGTCTGAGAGTTAAAAAATTTAGATAACAAGAAAACCGAAGTCGAAAGTATCGAAATTGCTTTGAGCTTGGAAAATTTGATTTTAGATTTTGTTTAGGATTTCGAATTTGAGATTTCGGATTTTTCTATTTAGGTGCTGAAAGATGGAAAATGAAACGATACAGTTTGACAATCCTTCTGAGTTAAGAGAAATCTATGCTCACGACGAAAAAAATCTTATTTTAATAGAGAAAGCTTTTGATGTAAAGCTTACGGCCCGAAGTAATTTTGTGAAGGTCTCAGGTACGCTGGAAGGTTTGAAGAATACGAAAAAGCTCTTTATTAATCTGACCAATTCAGCCAGGGAAGGTGAAGTTATCAGATCTGAAGATATTAAATTTGCGTTGAGTGTTATAGTATCCAAGGATCAGAATCTCAAGGAGATTTTTGCGACTAAAATAGAGGTTCCTTCGAGAAGAAAGTATGTAAGGCCGAAAACATATGTTCAGAAACAATATATAGATTCTGTCCTGAAGGATGACCTTGTTTTTTGTATAGGGCCGGCAGGTACGGGCAAAACTTATCTTGCGATGGCAATGGCTGTTTCGGCTCTTTCAAAGAATGAAGTAAGTAGAATAATTTTAACGCGTCCTGCCGTTGAGGCGGGAGAGAATCTTGGTTTTCTTCCCGGTGATGTATATGAGAAAGTTTCTCCGTATTTGAGGCCGTTATATGATGCCCTTTACGATATGATGGAAATAGACAGGATTCAAAAATGCCTTGAAAGAGGGATTATAGAGGTTGCTCCGCTTGCCTTCATGAGAGGCAGGACGTTAAATGATTCATTTGTAATACTTGATGAAGCTCAAAATAGTACCAGGGAACAGATGAAGATGTTCCTGACCAGGCTTGGTTTTGATTCCAAGGCTGTTATAACTGGAGATATAACCCAGGTAGATCTTTCCACAGACAAAATGTCCGGGTTAATACACGTGCAGGATATACTTAAATCAATAGAAGGCATTTCCTTTGTGTATTTTTCGGATGAAGATGTTGTGAGGCATGAGCTTGTCCAAAAGGTTATAAAGGCTTATCTTAATAGTGAAAGTAAGAACAAAGCCGAAAATTCAAAATGAACCCTTCTAATTCAAAAAAGATCGCAGACAAGAAGACAAAGATTCCCGATTTGTTTGAAAAAGGACAGGGGTTAAAAATCCTTATTGGGTTTTCTGCCTGTTTTATTCTTTCTCTAATAATGGTATGGAATAGTTTTTTTGCCAGGCTCCCTGTGAAAAAGGGGCAGATAAGCAACAGAAATATTGTCGCGGAGTATGATTTTGGATATGTTAATGGACAGAAAACTGATGCTTTGAAAAGAGATGCTAAAAACCTGGTTCCTCCTGTATGTGTTGAAAATAATTCAGTTTTAAATAAGAGTTTGCAAAAGGTTTTGAACTTCTTCCGGATTTTTAATGAGATTTCACAGGAAAAGGAAAATTCATTTGAAGAAAAAACATCAAGATTGAAAGGCAGAGATGTTTTTCCCCTATCAGAAGAAGATATTGGGGCACTTTTCAGAAAAGACAACCCCGCCTCATTGGGAGAAAATTTATCAAAGGCGATTACTGATATCTATAATGTTGGCGTTATCAGCATGAGTGACCGGCTGAAAATCGAGAAGATAAATGATTCTGGTAAGATACGGATTAAATCGGGCAAAGATTTTGTAGACACGGATATAGTGCTTGTTTATGTAAGTGAAACACTTGTTACACATCTGGGGGAAATTGTTAAGAAGTATTTTTCAGATGAAAAAAGAATAAAAGATGCTGTTGTTAAAATTCTTGCGGGAAGTATTACGCCGAACCTTTCTTATAATAAATTGTTAACTCTGGAAGAAAGAGAAAAAGCTGTTGCAGTAGTGCAGCCTGCGGCGGTGGAAATGGATAAGGGGTCATTACTTGTTCGTAAGGGGGAAATAGTTACCAAACATCATATTGAAATGCTGAAATCGTATTATGGGAGGGGAAAAGCAAGAGATTTTCTGAAGGGGCGGTATATTAAGATTATAGGCAGTATTCTTATTACTGTTATATTAATTTTTGCCTCGGCAATGTATCTTAAACATTTCCAGCCGGAAATATTTAAAAGCAATAAGATTCTTTTTATGATTGAAATACTGCTTGTAACAGCGGTATTTTTCTATAAGATGATTGTTTATTTTGGGTTGTCTGTTTTTCTTCTGCCGGTAGCGGTGGTTTCAATTACTCTGGCAATGCTTGTAAATTCCAGAATAGCGCTATTTACAACAATGGTAATGAGCCTTTTAATGGCTATAATTGCTGAATATAATATGTCAATTGCCATAACCGGCATTGTTGGCGGGATGGTCGCGATACATGTTTCTGCTGGTGTGAGGTATCGTTCAAGGCTGATCAGGGCCGGGTTTTTTACGGGGATTGCCTATTTTCTTTCAATCTTTGCGGTTGAGTCGTTGAGCGGTGGAGCTCCGCAGGAAATTTTTATAAGCGTAGCAATGGGGTTTGTTTCCGGCTTGGCAAGCCCGTTTATAGTAATGGGGATCCTGCCTTTTCTTGAAACAGGATTCAACTTGACGACGGATATCCATCTCCTGGAAATGGCGGATCTTAATCATCCATTGTTGAAAAAGATGATGCTTGAAGCACCTGGAACATATCACCATAGTCTTGTTGTTGGGAACCTTTCGGAAGCGGCAGCTGATGCAATTGGCGCAAAATCCCTTATTGGCAAGGTTGGTTCTTATTTTCACGATATTGGTAAAATTGTGAAGGCGGAATATTTTTCTGAGAATGAGGATGAATCCACAAGCAGGCACGATAAGCTTATTCCGAGCATGAGTCACTTGATTATTACAAATCATGTTAAAGACGGGTTTGAAATGGCCGTTAAATATAAGCTCAACAAAACCATATGTGATATTATTCAACAGCATCACGGAACTGGGCTTGTATATTTCTTTTACAAAAGAGCTCAAGATGAAAGTTCTATAAAAGAAGATGTTAAAGAGGAATCTTTCAGGTATCCCGGCCCGAAACCTCAAACGCGGGAAGCGGCGATAGTTTTATTAGCCGATGCCATTGAAGCTGCGTCCAGAACTCTTGAAAAACCCACTCCAGCGCGCATAAGAAATTTTGTTGATGAGATAGTTGATGAAAAAATGATAGATGGGCAATTAAATGAATGTCCTTTGACTATGCAGGAAATAGGCAAGATAAAAGAAGCGTTTATTATGGTTCTTAACGGTATGTTTCATACAAGAGTAAAATATCCGAAAAATGAAGGTAGAGATAAAAAATCTTCAAACGGAGAAAATTAATTTAGAGGCGGCTCGTAAAATTGTTGAATTTATTTTAACAAACGAGAAAACTCCGGATGGCACTTCTCTTTCTGTATCTTTCGTTGATAATAAAACGATAAGAGAATATAACGAAAAATACATGAACAGGGATAATGTAACTGATGTGCTTTCTTTTTCCATGAAAGAAGGGGAGGTAATAGAAGGAGACAACTCTTATCTCGGCGATGTTCTTGTTTCGGTGGAGATGGCTTTTTTAAGAGCAGAGGAATTCGCAAATGAAGTCGACAGGGAACTTATGCTATACTTTATCCATGGCATCCTTCATTTATTGGGCTACGAGGATATAGATACTGGTTCCGCGCTGGTTATGCGTGAGAAAGAAGAACAAATCTGTATAGAATTGTGGGATAAGCAAAGATGGAGATTACTAATAAGATAGTAAAAAGTTTTAACTGTGCAATTGAAGGGTTGTCTTATATACTGCGTACACAGCGGAATTTTCGCATACACTTTCTTTTTGCCATATTTATAATTCTGCTGGGATTGTATTTCGGGGTTGACAGTCATGATTTTATGCTGATTGTTATTCTGATATTTTTTGTCCTTGTTACGGAGATATTTAATACATGTATAGAGCTGGTTACCGATATGGTAAGCGAGACATACCATCCGATTGCGAAAATAATTAAGGATATTTCCGCAGGCGCTGTCTTACTGGCTTCGTCTATAGCCGCTATAGTCGGGTATATAATTTTTGTGAACCATCTTGAAACTCCTCTTGAAATGGGGATTAATTATATAAAAGGCGTTTCAAGCCACATAACCATTCTTGTGTTTATTCTTGCTCTTTCTTTTTCAATAATCATTAAGCTGATTTTACACAAAGGTAAACCTTTGTTGGGGGGAATGCCCAGTGTTCACAGTGCTGTTGCTTTTGCGATGTGGGGGGCGATTATTTTTATTTCACATTCGGGGCTGCTTACAGCTATTGGGTTTCTCCTGGCGTTAATGGTTGCGCAGAGCAGGGTGGCTGGCAAAATTCATTCAATTCCTGAAGTTGTTGCTGGTGCTGTACTAGGTATATTATTATCAATTGTATTATTTCAGATTTTTATGTAAAAGTTATGGATATAACCCTAATAATAGAAATTATAATTCTGGCAATACTGATTTTACTCTCGGCGTTTTTCTCTGGAGTTGAAACTGCTCTTACATCGATGACTAAACTTAGAATCAAGCAGCTTCTTGAAAAGGAAGCCTCTAAAGCGAATGTAATTAATGTCTGGGTAAAAAAATCTGATAAACTTCTGATATCTTTACTTGTTGGCAATAACATTGTCAACATTGGCGCGGCTTCCCTCGGAGCGCTGGTTGTAGAGCGTCTTTTGCCGGCTGGTGGCTCCTTCTGGAAAGCTGTTGCGATATCCTGGGGCCTTGTGACTTTCTTGATTCTTACCTTTGGCGAGATAGTACCGAAATCTTTTGCCAGAAAACATGCTGAAAAAGTGTCTATTGTATGTTTGCCGTATTTAATCGTTATTTCTTTTATTCTTACGCCGTTTAATAAAATATTTCTTTTGATAGTGCGTGTATTTATGCGGATTATCGGTTCCAAATATGAAGTACCCCCTACAAAAATAACCGAAGAGGAAATTAAAACAATTGTTAGTGTTGGGGGAAAAGAAGGGGTTATTCCTGAGCAGGAAAAAGAATTAATTCATTCGATATTTGAGTTCGGGGATACGATAGTCAGGGAAATAATGACGCCGAGAGTTGATATAATTGCTGTTTCTGAACATGAATCGCTTGAATCCACAAAAAATTTAATAAGAAAAACATTTTATTCCAAAATTCCTGTTTACAGAAAAAACCTCGACGATATTAAGGGGATTTTTTACGCTAAGGATTTTATTGTTGAAAAAGCCGGGGAAATTGAAAAGGAAACATCTTTAAAAGCGAGCAACATAACAAGAGGAGCTTTTTTTGTTCCCGAAACAAAGAGGATATCAGCCCTCTTAAAAGAAATGCAGAGAAAGAAAATTCATATTGCAATTGTTCTTGATGAATATGGAGGAACTTCAGGGCTTGTAACCCTTGAAGATATACTGGAGGAAATAGTTGGCGAGATTCGGGATGAGTTTGATGTGGATGAGCATCTTATTACAACCATAGGTGAAAATGAGTATATATTTGATGCCAGGCTTTCTATTGATGAGATAAATAAGTTTTTAGATGGTAAAGTCAGGATGCTGGAAGGTGACGATTATGATACAGTTGGCGGTTTTATTATAGAGTACCTTGGAAAGATACCTAAACAAGGGGACAAAATAAATATAGAGAATTTCACTATTGATGTTTTGAAGGCGGATGATAAAACTGTTAGGAGTATTAAGTTGACTATAAGGGTAAAAAAGGAAGAAAAAAATGTTAAAGAAGATTAGGGCATATTTTTTTACGGGGCTTTTAGTATTGCTGCCTATTATCGGAACAGTTGGGATTATTTATTGGCTTTTTATAGTTGTAACAAACTTTCTTATAAACCCCTTGGAGAGCTATTTTCCGGAGAATATAAAACCTGTAATAATAAGGCTTGCCAGCCTCCTTGTTGCCTTTATCATTGTGGTTTTTATCGGGATGTTAGGTAAAATAGTCTTTTTAAAAAAAATAGCCAGGCCTGTTGAAGGTTTGCTGGCAAGGATCCCTCTTTTTAACAGGATATATAATTTCTTCAAGCAAATATCATCAGCAATCTGGAAAAGCCGGGCAACAATTCTCAATGGCGTGGTTCTGCTGGAATATCCCAGAAAGGGGATATGGTCGATTGGTTTTACTACGTCCCACGTTCCCAGCAGAACAAGCGATGTTCTTAAAAATGAGGTGATGGGTGTTTTTATTACAACTACGCCGAACCCTACAACAGGTGTATATATTTTTGTTCCAAAGAAGGATATTATATTTCTTTCTATACCCGTTGAAGATGGGTTGAAGCTGGTTGTTTCAGGCGGGACAATTGAGCCTTCTGAAATTAAGAAAATTGATAAAAAATAAATTCAGAGCAAATACTTTTTGATTTTACTTGTATGTTATCTTTTAATCCTGTCGAATATTTTTTAGATAAAATGAATTTTAAAACCCCTGGCATAATCTTAAGATCGTATAAATATGGAGAATC
>JAGLRQ010000019.1 GCA_023136205.1 Candidatus Auribacterota bacterium | reverse complement strand
TCTTCGAGGCTCTATGGATAACATCAATATGTCCATACGTTATCGGGTCAAAACTTCCGGCATAAATAGCTTTCTTATTCATCATACTTCCTTTTTAAAACACTTACTCCTGTCTGGCCAAAATCAAGTTTCCTTCTTAATTCAAATCCCCCTCCGGGATCAATGGCAAGTTCCTTAATATGCTCTACGATAAAAAGGGAATTTCTCGTCATGATATCACACAGCAGACCGCTTTTCAACAGATTTGTTTTTTTGAAAAAATTTCCCGCGTAAGGAGGATCCGCAAAAACTATGTCAAATTTATTTTCTCCTGCTTTTAGGATATTCAGTGCTTCAAAAACGTCACATTTCAAAATATGAGCATTGCCGGCCAGCGAAGTTTTTTCAAGGTTTGATTTTAGGATTTTTACAACTTGTCCGGATCTTTCTACAAAAACGCAAGCATTAGCCTCCCTGCTCAACGCTTCAATGCCTAACTGGCCGGTGCCCGCGAACAAATCAAGCGCGTTCGCGCCATTAACAGCCTTTGCTATTACATTGAATATTGTTTCCTTAACCCTGTCCAGAGTAGGCCTGACAAGACTCCCTCTTGGAGCTTCAAGTGTTATACCTTTAGCTGTCCCGCTTATTACCCTCACTAAACCTTCCTTCAGCCGCTTCAATAAGCTTTTTATATTCGTCTTTATTTTGCTTTAAAATCAGTTTAGCATCAGAACGGGCCAGCCTTAAAATCGACTTATCTCTTACTATATCGGCAATCCTAAGGTCTGATACGCCATGCTGTCTGGTCCCGGAAAACTCACCGGGGCCGCGCATTTTAAGGTCAAGATCCGCAAGTTTAAACCCGTCATTTGTCTTTACCATTGCTTTTGCCCTTTTGACAGATTCTTCGGAATTCGAATCCGAGCACAAGATACAGTACGACTGCATTTTCCCCCTTCCGACTCTGCCTCTTAACTGATGCAGTTGGGACAAACCAAAACGTTCAGCATGTTCTATAAGCATTACGGTTGCCCGGGGATTGTCTATGCCTACCTCTATAACACTTGTGGAAATCAATATCTTTGTTATATTTTTATTGAATAAATCCATTATTCTTTCTTTCTCCTGAGCGGGGATCCTTCCATGAATCATCCCGGTTTTTAATTCTTTAAAACACCCTTGAGAAAGTTCTTTATACATTTTCGCAGCCGACTTAAGGCTTAATTTTTCAGATTCCTCTACAAGCGGATATATAATATAAGCCTGACCTCCAAGCGACACCTGTTTTTTTATAAAATTGTAAGCACTCCGCAATTTTCCACTTTTCACCGCGTATGTTTTTACAGGGATTCTTCCCGCGGGCATTTCATCAATAACCGATACATCCATATCACCGTAAACCGTAATTGCAAGTGTCCTTGGTATAGGAGTCGCGGTCATTACCAGCGTATCCGGAAAAACCCCCTTTTTAATAAGTTTTTCCCTTTGAACAACACCGAATTTGTGCTGCTCATCAATAATGCATAAACTTAAGCTTTTGTACGTAACTGCTTCCTGTATAAGTGCATGCGTTCCTACAATTAAATCCGCACTTCCTGAAGAAATGTCTCTCAGTACCTTTTTCTTATCCGATTCCTTCATTGCGCCCTTTACCAAACACGTTTTTATTCCCGGTTTACCTAGCAGGTTTTTAAGCGCCTTATAATGCTGTTCAGCAAGTATTTCCGTAGGAGCCATGAATGCGGCCTGCCTTCCGCTCTGAACGGCAATAAGCACCGCACACGCCGCCACAACTGTTTTGCCACACCCTACATCGCCCTGGAGCAAACGATTCATCCTCCCGCAGTTTGCCATATCCCTCTTAATGGCCACGAGAGCCTTGAGCTGAGACTGTGTAAGTTTAAAAGGCAGTGATTTTATAAAATCGGCTATTAATCTTCCTTCAATATTATGTGAAACCCCCCCGGCCTTTTTAGCTTCACTTTTACGGCGGCCGAGAATAAACAACTCAAGAAGTAACAATTCATAAAAAGCCAGGCAGTTGAGGGCATCTTTGGCTTTTTGCACAGACTCGGGAAAATGAAGGTTATAGTAAGCATCTTTTAAATCCATAAGAGACCTTCTGGATTTAACTGATTCAGAAACCGGATCCTCTATTAAATCGAGATACGAATCCAGGCAGTTTTTTACTATCCGTCTTATAACCCTCTGTGATATTCCTTCAGTAAGCGGGTAGATCGGAACTATCCGCCCCGTGTTTATCAGGTCATATTGCTCATCCAGGACTATTTCATATTCCGGGTTTTGCAACTGCAGCTTCTTATACTTTGTCACTTTACCGCTTAAAATTACTGTCTGCCCGATTTTAAAAAGATCTTTCATATAAGGCTGGTTGAACCAGACACCGTAGATAGTTCCCGTCCCATCCGTAAAGGCAACTGTAACAAATTCCATTCTGGCGCGGGCTCTCCGCAGGCCCGAAGCTTTTACCTCCCCTTCTATTGTTACATGTTCGCCTTCTTTAACGCCGCCTATCTTCCGAAAGTTTGATCTGTCTTCATACCGCCTTGGCGCATAATTAAGTAAGTCTGAGGTAACCTCTATGCCCAGGCTGTTAAGCAGTTTCGCCCTTTCGGGGCCAACCCCTTTTAAATACCGGACTTCATCTTGTAAAGAGTTTTTCATACCGCTCTAATTTAACAGAATTGACATAACTTTTTACAGAGATAAATTATAAAACCCAAAAATTCTTCTTGCATCCCTTTTTCCCTGTGCTATAATTTTGCGAATTTTAAAAATGAAAATATTCTTTGGAGGAATAAAAATGTCTAAAGTTTGTGAAATATGCGGTAAGGGCCCAAAAACAGGCAGGACAATTACAAGAAGAGGCCTCGCAAAGAAAAAAGGCGGGGTAGGAAAAAAGATAACCGGCAATACAAAGCGTGTCTTTACCCCTAACCTGCAGAACGTAAAAGCAGTTGTAAATAAGACCGTAAAGACGATAAAGGTATGTGCCAAGTGCCTGAGCGCGGGTAAGGTAAAAAAATATTAATTCTTTATATCCTGCACTACGAATTGTATTCTGTGTCTATTTAAATAATTGTCTTCCCGTATTCTTATGGCCAGGTTCAGAAGGCTTCCTTTTTTCAACCCGCTAAACTCCCGCGCTTTGCCAAAAGCTATACAGTCAAACATCCTGCCGTTCAGCGAAACCCTGAACTTTAGATGCTCTCCGGCAACAATACCCGCATCCGCGGCTAATTTAACATTTTTTACAACAATCAAAGGCTCGGGATTTTTCGAACCGAATGGTTCCATTGATTTGAGTTCACTCGCGAAATCTTCGTTTATTTCACTATGCTCCGCGACAGCAGACACGTTCATGCATGGAATCAAAGATTCTTCGGATATTTTTTTATCAGCATAATCCTCAAAATTTTCTTTAAAACGTTTATAGTTGTTTTTCGAAACGGAAAGCCCCGCGGCCATTTCATGGCCCCCGTAAGACTCAAAATAATCCTCAAAAAGCCGCAGGGCCTCTATTAAATTAAAACCCTCTATGCTCCTGGCGGAACCTTTCCACAAATCTTTTTCCCTGCCGAATATAATTGTCGGCCTGTGAAAAAGCTTGGAGATTTTTGAAGCGGCAATGCCGATTACACCTGTTGACCATTTTTCGTTTTTTAATACAATTGCCTTGCCTAACAAACTCCTTTCCTTTAATTTATTAACCAGCTGCACAGCTTCATCAACAATGGATTTTTCTACTCCTCTTCTACAAATATTATGCTGTTGTAAAATCCCTGAAATTTCAACCGCCTGTTTTTTATCGTGACATACAAGAAGTTCAACACATTTATTGGCATCTTCAATTCTTCCGGCAGCGTTAAGAACGGGGCCTATCCTGAAACTGATATCGTAGCTTTTAAAAGGCTTTTTAAGGCCCAGGATATCTATCAAACTGATGATTCCCCTGTTTGATGAATTCTCAAGTTTTTTTAATCCATGAAAGGTAAGAATTCTGTTTTCACCGGTAAGTGGAACAATATCCGCAACAGTACCAAGAGCTACAAGGTCCAAAAATTCTCTTAAGTCCACATCATTAAAACTCTTCTCCCCTGTTTCCTTCGCGTATTTAACTATTGCATGCGCCAGCTTGAAAGCGACACCCACACCGGCAAGGTTTCTCGTATCTTGCAAATCAGCCTGAAGCTTTGGATTGATCACAGAAAAACAGCGAGGAATAGAATCGGAAGGTTCATGATGATCGGTAAGAATAAAATCCACACCCGAAGAGGCAAAAATCTCATCCGGGCCGAAGGCTTTAATTCCGCAGTCAACACTTATGACAAGGCGCGCTCCCCTGGATACAATCTCTTTAGCCGCGTCTTCGTTAATTCCATAACCTTCATCAAATCTGTTGGGAATAAAAAAGAAACAATCAGAACCGGCCTGATTTAAAAGCCTGATGAGCAAAGCTGTAGCCGTAATCCCATCTACATCGTAATCCCCGTAGACCGCTATCTTCTCTTTCTCTTTTACCGCTTTTATTATTCTCTGAGCGGCGCTCCGCGTTCCGTTCAGAATATAGGGATCCGATAGATTCTTCAACGAGGGTGAAATGAATTGTTCTACGTCCTCTTCGGATGTTAACCCGATACGAAGAAGGAGTTTCGAAAAAAGCGGTGAAAACTTACATCTGTAAGAAAGCTCTCGGGCTTTAGCTTCATCTACTTCCGGATAGAGCCATCTCATTTTTTCTTTGATACCTTTACGGAAGCCGTAACACCATGATGGCTCTTTTTATACCAGTCATACAAAAGGGAACTTGCCACAAATATCGAAGAATATGTTCCGACTATCACGCCTATAAGAAGAACCAACGCAAAATCATTAATGTTTTCACCCCCGAATATAAACAGAAGAACAATCACTATCAGAGTCGTAAGAGATGTAAGAACTGTTCTTGAAAGCGTTTGATTCATGCTTGCGTTCAATATATTTTTATAGGAAGCTTTCCTCATCAACCGGATATCTTCCCTTATTCTGTCAAACACAACAATAGTATCGTTAAGAGAATATCCGATTAATGTCAGTATAGCGGCGACAACAGGAAGAGAGATGTGCCGCCCGCAAATAGCAAAGATACCGAGAGTAATAAGAACATCATGTATCAGCGCCGTTACAGCTGCTATACCAAATTTCAACCCAAACCTGAACCAGACATAGGCAACAATCGCGAATAAAGATAAGATCATAGCTATGAAAGCGTTTCTTTTAAGGTCTTTGCTGACGACAGGGCCTATGGATGAAGAACTTTCAAAAGTTACCCCGTCATTCGGGAAGGCTTTTTTAAGAGCGGCCAGTGTTTTATCTGATACTTCATTTGTCTGAGAGCTTTTAACAAAAATACCGCTGTTGCCGGATTCCCTGTCTGTATAGGATTGCACCCTCGCATCTTCTATTCCTCCTGCCAAAAGCGCTTGCCTTACATCTTCAATTGCCACATTTTTTGAAAATTGTATTTGAGTCTCACTGCCGGAAGTAAATTCTATTCCGAGGTTATCCGATCCCCTGTTTACAAAGAAACCCATACCCGTAACTATTACAGCCAGCGATACTGCGTAAGCAATTTTTCTCTTACCGATAAAATCAATATTGGGCTTTGAAAAGAACTTAAGCATATGAAGCTGATGGAATTTTTTTACCCGCATCATGATTTCAAAAAGGGTTCTGGTTCCAAAAAGAGCAGTAAACATAGATGCAACTATTCCTATCATAAGAACTACAGCAAAACCTTTAATTGGGCCCGTGCCGAATATGAAGAGTACCGCGGCGGTAATGAAAGTCGTAACATTAGCGTCTAAAATTGTTAGGAAAGCTTTATCATAGCCGTTTACAATAGCCGTTCTCAACTGCCGGCCTATTGAAAGTTCTTCCCTTATTCTTTCAAATATCAACACGTTAGCGTCCACAGCCATACCGATCGTAAGTATGACACCTGCTATACCCGGAAGCGTTAATGTATTGCCGAACGCGACAAGCGCGGCAAATATTATCAAAATGTTCAAACACAAAGCGCAGTCAGCTACAAACCCTGAAAACATATAATAAACAAGCATAAAAACTACAACAAGGACAAGCCCGATAAGAGCGGACTTTACACCCTTCCTTATGGAGTCAATCCCCAGTGAAGGGCCCACAACCCTGTTACTCAAGATAACCACACTTGCGGGCAGAGCTCCTGACTTTAAAATTATCCTGAGGTCATTTGCTTCGTCCTTTGTGAAATTACCAGTAATAGAAGCGTTGCGTAAAAGTTTTTGCTTCATCAGCGGAGCTGAATAAATTACCTTATCCAGAACAATCGCGAGGCGGCTTACTATTTTTTCCTTTTTATATTTGCTTTCTGCTATACCGCTAACGCTTGCAAGCCTGCGCCATCCCGCGGTAGTAAAATCTAAATGCACCTCCGGATTCAATAACCTGTCATGCCCGACATTCGCGTCAGTAAGCATTTCTCCTGAAATAGCAGGATCTTTTTTAACAAGATACAGTAATTTATATTTTTCATCAGGCTTGTCTTTTTTGCGGAACAAAAACTCATACCCTTCAGGGACAAGCTTTTGAGCTTCTTCGCTTTTTAAAAGCCTGGAAACATATCCCGTATCCTCATTCTCAACTCTAAGTGTTTTAAATACGGCTCCCTCTCTGGTTTGACTGGTCGTCACATCAATATACGCGGTAAGATCTTTTACCTCTGATAATCTGGCAAGCACTGTTTCTGTTAAACTGTCTTCCGCGACAAGCTGAAACTCCATCTTCGCCGTTCTACCAATCAGGTCAAGAGCTCTTTTAGGATCTTTAATGCCCGGTATCTTAACCGAGATTCTGTCAACACCTTCCTGGATGATTTCAGGTTCCGTAACACCCATACCGTCAACCCTGTTCCTGATAACTTCCAGTGTCCTGTTTATAATTTCAGGAGAAACTTCTTCTCCCTCTGTCTTTATCTGGAGAGTAACATCCATGCCGCCTTTAAGATCAAGGCCCAAATTCATAACCATATTATTATTACCCTGCCACCATTTCTTGACCGCAAATTTAAACTTACTAAAACCGGAAGCATCCTTGAGGTTTTTTGCTTCTTCTTTCCATGCTCCGAGTTTTCCGGCAAGGGAGTCTCCCGCCAGTTCTACTTTTTGCGCTTCAGAATAGGAACTCCATTTTAATGTCGGGTAAATCAACAGCAATGTCAGTAATACAACTGTTGCAATAAGAACTACTCTCCATGTAACATTTCTCATTTCCTTTATACTCCAGATGTTTAGTTAATTGCTATTCTTTGCTTGCTTCCTCGCTTTTTTTCTTTATAACCGTCGATATACTTCCTTTGCTTATCTCAAGCTTGGTTCCTTCATCAACCTTAACGGTAAAAGTTTTATCTTTTACATTTGAGATTATACCGTGTACTCCACCATTGGTTATAACCTTATCGCCTTTTTTTAAAGACTCAACCAGCTGTTTGTGTTTCTCCTGCTGTTTTTTCTGAGGCCGTATCAGAAGAAAATAGAAAATAGCAAACAGCAAGCCAAGCATTATAAGAGTTTGCATTCCGCCTCCGCCCTGTTCCGAACCACCCGGAGCAGCCATAGCTGCACAATGTAAAACATTCATCATTGTAAATCTCCTTTTTTAATTGCTATATTCTTTTATAAAATTATCTTTAAACTTTTCAAATTTACCTTTTAATATTGCCTTCCTCGCATCTCTCATAAGCTTTGTATAAAAATAAAGGTTGTGATATGTAAGGAGGCGTGCTCCGAGAATCTCTCCTGCCACAATTAAATGCCTGAGATACGCTCTTGAATAGTGAGAACAGACATAACACTTGCAATTTTTTTCAACGGAGGAAAAATCTTTTTTAAATTTCTCGTTTCTAATATTGATTTTTCCGTGAGAAGTAAAAGCTGATCCGTTTCTCGCGTTCCTGGTAGGCATGACACAATCAAACATATCCATACCTTTTGCGATTACCTCAAGCAGGTTTAAAGGTGTCCCGCAACCCATAAGATAGCGGGGTTTATCCTCAGGCAAACAAGGTTCGGTAATATCTATAACTTCATACATTACGGAATCAGGCTCGCCAACACTAAGGCCGCCTATCGCATACCCGTCAAAACCTATGTCCACAAGCTGATCCGCGCATTTCCTGCGCAGGTCTGAATATATACTTCCCTGAACTATTCCAAAGAGCGCCTGGTTCTTTAATCTATGTACTTCTTTGCAAAATCCCGCCCATTTTACTGATAAGGTAACAGAATTGCAAGCATAATCGTGTGTGGTGGGAAACGGGGTACATTCATCAAAAACCATAGCTATGTCAGACCCCAGTACTTCCTGGATCTCAATAGACTCTCTGGGCCCTATAAAATGTTCCGAACCGTCAAGATGAGATCTGAAATACACACCCTCTTCACTTATATCTCTTAATGCAGACATACTGAAAACCTGATATCCTCCGCTGTCTGTGAGAATAGGACCATTCCAGTTAGCAAACTTATGAAGCCCTCCCGCTTCCTTAATAACCTCCATACCGGGACGCAAATAAAGGTGATATGTATTGCCCAGGATTATCTGGACTTTTATTTTTTTCAGCTCATCAGGAGACATAGCTTTAACCGTCCCCTGCGTCCCCACCGGCATAAATACAGGAGTTTCTATAAGCCCATGGGCGGTTTTTATCACACCCGCACGGGCTTTTGTGGATTTATCTTTTTTCTCTAATTTAAACATAGCAACAAATTATACATAATAGTTCAGATGGCAGGAAGAGAAAATGTAGTGTGATAAAAACTCGGGTCAGAGAAAATGTTCTATAAAAGGAGACATAACCAGTTATGTCTAACGGAGTGAGGGTATTTTTCTGGCGCAAAAGATGCTTTTTCTTTTAGCAGCTTTTGTGACAGAAAAACACGTCGGATAATCCCTAGATTATCGGATGTGCCGAATGAAAGTGCCTTGCTTGCCTTCCCCTTATTTGATCTGAATAATTTAAAAACAGAGCTACTCTGGGAGGGTTATAATACAACCGCATTATTAAAAAAAATACACCAGATATTCATCCGCATGGGGGATTTTGGCGTCAAGAAGTTATTTAATAGAAGCGTCTTCTTTTCTTCTTGTTAGAGATTCTTTTTTCTTTTTGATTCACTAAAATACCACACAGTTATAAATACGACAAGTGTAACAATGGTGAACCCCAACTTATTATTAAGCAGTCGATCGAATTCAAGAGGGCTTCCTGCAAAACGAAATGAGGGGCTTGTCCACCAAATCATCTCGACAATACCAGGAATAATAAATGCCATGCCAATCCAGTTGAAACCTTTCTTTAGCATAAATATGCCAATTGCAAAGAAGAACAATCCGAACGCCCAGAATACGTATAGCTCTCGGATTTCTTTGCTTTTTTCCTCCCAATCCTGAATTGCCGACTTTAGTTCTTCTTCCTGTTGGTATTCTTGCTTATAATCCTCTTTCCACTTTTCTTCAAACATATAATAATCATCGCTATTCTTTTTAGACAATTCTATCTGCATCTCTTTATCAAGCTGATCAACGCGTTTCCTAGCAGGATCATATTCCTCTACAAGCTCAGAAAGGGTCGTTGCCCTTTGAATTACCTTCTTTGTTTCAGTTTCCTCAAACTTATCCAAAACCGACGTCCTTGGTTCGAGATATCGCACGTATACATGTCGAGCAACCTGTGTCGCAAGAACAAGTAAAGCCAGAATAAATACAGTAATCTTCAATGCTTTCATTATCTCTCCCCTCTTTTCCCTTTTCACTACAATTTGTTAAGCCCAATTTTTTTTAACTGGTTTCTAGCATAAATCAATTTTTTAATCTCTGACTGAGTTAAATCGTCAAAAATAGAGCTATATAATTCTATCAATCTATCATATGTTTTCTTTTTCCAGAATTCTTGTGCTTCTTTTCTAACTTGTCTTAGCTCATATTCTCTCTGTTGTTTGCTTCCCAAATCCTCTCTTATACGATCAAGATGCACAAATACACTACGATCTTCTTTTAAAGCTAAGCCTCCATTTTGTTTAACAAGCTTAGATAATTCCTGAATACAATGTTTTACATCCTTTTTTGTACTGGCTTGAAAAAATATCGGTTGTTTTTCCGCTCCCAAATCCTTCAACCTAACCAACTCATCAATAGTATATCCTCTTTTTTCTTTATCACTTAATAATCCTATTGAAAATCCTAATTCATATGATATCTTTTCGTGATAGATATTAATAAAAACCAAATTAGATTCATATCTAACTACGTATAAACAATCTGTTCCTACTAAACGAAAATTATATTCTTTCGTCAAAAAATCGAAAGTAGATATTACTTCTTTCGCAAAATTAAGTTCGGTTCTTTTGTTCATTTTAACTTTTTCCTAGGAGGTTTCCATAACCTTGGTCGTTTATTATATTTCCACCCTTTATTTTCTAATAGATTTCGTTCGGGCCGTAAAAATCCTGTATTGCTTCTCAAGTTTCCTTTGTTAGTCACTGAAGCATCTCTAATTGGTTTTCCTTCTCTCATTGTTTTACGTAATTTGCTAGCGTTCTGTTTCCAGTTTGCTTTAGGGCTTCCCATATCTGGCAAATCTAATAATTTCTCCCCTTTTTTCAATGCACCAGGTTTGTTCAAATCATCCATTTTACCAATAACCGTTCGACCTTTTCCCGCCACATCATCTGCTTTATTTAGCAGTTTCTTCCCTTTTGCAATTCCCTGAGTAGCTTCATCAATATTTCTTGTAACTGCTTTTGTAACATCATCTCCAAACTTAGTCGCAAACTTCTCCGCAAGTTTTGAAAATCCTTCAGCAATACCCGACAAAGCTTTTTTGCCTAACCTTGCGCCGTTTTTTGCAGCCGGTCGAGTCATTGCGCTTGACACAGCAGGTATTGCCAACCCAACCAAATCACCGGTAGCGCCTACATAATCACCTTCGGCTAAGGACTGAGAAAGCATTTGACAGTCTGTATAAAAATCAGGAGAAGTTGTCAGCGCTGTGAAATATACTGCCAGTCCGGTAATTATTTCCAATCCCAACGGATCAGTGTAATTAATCGGATTATTCCTACAGTAAACATACCTATTAGTATTATGCGGGTCTAAGGATTTGATACTTTCAGTTATTACTCTGTCAAAGAACGAGTAAATATTAGTTTTGTAACAAATCCTCGGATCATCAGGGCCGCCGGTCAAAGGATCTTTCTGCAAAAATCTTCCTGTTTCCGTATCATAAAACCTGGCTCTATAATACATTAAGTTTAATTCATCTTCAACTCTTCTTGCGGTATAGGTATATTCATTTTCTGATAAACCGGTTTCGTTTGTTACTTTACCCCAAGCGTCGTAATCGTAGGTTTTTACTGTATTTCCATTTGCATTAGTTATAACCCTTGTTGAACCGAGAGCATCAGAATGATAGTATTCGGGATTTTCTCCATCCGTTGCTTTAATCAATGAATCTATCCCAAGACCCTGGGTATATTCTTTTGTAATTGCTCCGCTTCCATCAAGGTCGGCAAGAATGTTTATACCGTCATAGAGGAATTTAGTAGTTGTTCCATCGACAGTTTTCGAATACCTTCTCTTATCTCCGTCATAAGCATATGTTATTTGCGCTCCCGCAGGAGTAACTGCCCCAATCATTCTGTTTTCATAATCATAACTAAAGATAGTATCTTCATTGTTCTTTGTTATTTTGGTTGTGTTTCCATTAGTGTCGTACTCATAATTATACATATCATCACCCGATGCTAAATAGGTAATACTCAGTGATTTCGCGACATTGTTTCCCGATGTGTCATAAGCTGCTACAGTTATAGTGTTTTGTCCGCTTGTAACAGAAATCGTTTGATGAAAATTATCTCCTTCTATTACCGCCGAAATACCATTAACTATCACCCTGTCAACTTTTATGTCATCTCTAACTGTTCCTGTAACTGTTATCTCGCCTGTTCCCTGGCCAAAAACATGCCTTGTTGTTAATTCGTTATCATCATTGTAAACATACACCTCATTGGAGGCGCCATTACTTTTTGTGAGACGGTTTCCTGCCGCGTCATAGGTATAGGTTTCAATCAGACTGTCGGGATAAGTTACTTGTGTTAACCGGTATAAATTATCATATTCATACGAAGTAAGGGCAACCGGGCTGACATGTTTTTCTATCATTGAAATCTTGTTGCCGACATTGTCATAAGTGTATTCAATATCAAAAATGTTTACAGCGTTAAAAAGCGAAGTTAATGTTTTTAACCAGTTGTTGTCAAAATAACTATAACCTGTCTGAATTTCATTCGGATAAACAGTTTTTATCACCCTTCCGGCATCATCGTATTCATACTGAGTAATCTCTCCATCCGCATCTGTTATTCTAAACAGGCGATTTAAAGTGTCATATTCATAAAATATATTTCCGCCTGAATATCCAAGAAAATCGCGGTTTCCATTTTCATCGTAAGAGTAACTTTTTGTCCCGCTGGGTGACTGTTCCGAGATTAGGCGGTTTAACTCATCATACTCATAGTTATATACTCCTGTGCCGTCAACCATTCGCGTGCGGTTGGAATTTTCATCATAGACATATGTAACAGTGGTAGAATCAATATAGGTTTTTTGTTCAAGTCTATTCAGCTTATCATATGTATAAGTTATAGTATCCCCATTCGCGTCTTCCTGGATTATCCTGTTGCCGACTCCGTCGTATTCATAGGTAGTTAATTTCCACATCGGAGTTATATTGCTTATAAGACGGTTTAAAGCATCATATTCATAAGTTGTAATATTGTCTTCTGTTCTCTGGTCGTTCATGGAAATTTTATTGCCATTTTCATCGTAGCTGTATTCTATCGCTCCACTGTTGCCATTTTCAGGGTCCGCAACTTCTATAATCTGATTTAATTTGTCGTATTCATAAAAAGTAACCTTGCCATTCGCGTCCATAACCGCCGAAAGATTACCGTTTTCATCATAATAGTTGGTTATTGCGTTGTTTTCGGCATCGGTATTTGTTTTAAGGCGGTTTAAGCTATTGTAAGTATAAGTTGTTTCATGAAGAAGAGGGTTTGTTTCCATCGTAGGTAAAAGAGCTGATGTTCTCCTCATGGTCTGTTACTGAAATAAGAAGGTTTCTTTCGTCATAGCCAAAGCTAGTTGTCAGATTTCTTTTGTCTGTATCAGTTTGCTTATTTCCGTTTTCATCATAAGTGTAGTTTATTGAATTGGCCAGAGGATCTGTAACACTTGAAAGTTCATTGCGGTTTGTATATAAGTAAGCCGTAGTATTTCCTTTCTTATCCGTTTCGGAATCCTTATTTCCATTGGCATCATACAAGTATGAAATACTGTTATTATAAGCATCTTTTAGTGTCCAGAGTTCGTCACGCGTCGTATAGGTATATTCAGTCCTGTTGCCGTTTTCATCTACTTCAGCGGTTTTATTGCCTTTATCATCATATTCGTAAGTTTTTGTGTATGTAACACCTGTTTCAGGTTCTGTTATAACTTCTTCTAAACGATTGCGTTTATCATAGGTAAAATTAGTATAGTTTCCCCTTTTATCCCGCTCGGATATCTTGTTCCCAACTCCATCATAAAAATATTCAGTATATTCAAAATAAGGGTCGATTGCCTTCCTAAGCCTGTTGTTTCCATCATACTCAAAATTTGTTATGTTTCCTCTCTTATCGGTTTCGCTTGTTTTATTGCCGTTATTATCATACCCATAAAGGATATCGTAGTTTACAGGATCTGTCTGTTTTACAAGACGGTTTACGTTGTCATAATAATATCTCCAAAACCGGTCGTTTGGATCTATCCATAGGGTCTTATTCCCAAAAACATCGTATTCAAAATGTTCTTCATACCCTTCAATACCCGGATACCTGATAAACTGCAGCCAGTAACGGTTGTTATATTGATACTCAGTAATATTTCCTCTTTTATCTGTAATAGCTGTTGGATTAAACGAAGAACCTTCGAACATAGCCGAACCACATCTTGTAAAAAGATCCCCATAGGAATATGTAGTGGTTTCACCGAGACAATCTGCCTCGATTACCTTTCTGTTTAACGCGTCATAGCCGTATAAAATTGATTTACCATTTTTGTCCTTCTTAAGAACGGCATTTCCAGTACTGTCATATCCATACTCCACAAAATAACCCAGAGGGTCTATTTCTCTATACAACCGGGTGTTACTGTCATACTGATATTCGGTTGTGTTTCCATTTTCGTCGGTTATAGATTTAACATCACTGTTATCATCGTATACATATGTTTTTAGAGGCGGCTCAAGAATACCATCCTCCGCGGGAAAGGTAATGTTTTCAAGACGGTTTAAAGCATCATATTCGTAAGCTGTAACGTTACCTCGGGCATCGGCCTCAGATAATTTATTGCCGTTTATATCATATGTGTAAGATGTAATATTTCCCTCAGGATCCGTAGATGTTAAAACATTGCCGCAATCATCATAAGTAAATGTTGTTGTATTTCCATTGGGATCCGTAACACTTGTCCTGTTTCCAAATTCATCATAAGCATAATTTGTTATTATTTCGTTGGGGCCTCCGGAATCTTCGATTTTTGAGGTAAGGTTTCCGTTAACGTCATAAACAAAATCCGTTACTTTTAAAACTTCTCCTGTTGACCATCTGGTTAATTCTTCTTTAGTTACCTTATGAAATTCATTATACGTATAGAGCTTTTTCCTATTGCCGGGTATGGAATGTGTTACAGGGTTCTCGCTATCACCTTCATATGTCCACAAATAAGGCGAGCCGCAGCCGCTTTCACCTGCGCTTAAAAGATTAGTGAAAAACTGAGGGCCTCGCGAATTCTCCCAGGAGTACCACTCATACCATATCTTTACCTCGTTTTCCCATGTCTCCAAGCCATTTAATCTGCCTTCATGATCAAATTTATAAACCAATTTTACATTGGGACGGTCACTATATGTTACATGGACATTTAGAGGAGAATTGATATCGAAATAATCCAAATCAAAGTATGTACCATTGGATAAGGTAACGCGGTAAACTCTCAGTCTAACATCGTATTTTGCATTAATCGTGTTATTCAGGGGATCGGTCATGCTTGAAAGGTCACCAAAATAAGAACGTGCGTACATTGCAGAATTAGATAAGCCGGGTTTCTGAACAGTATACAAGTACGGGTGACTTCCAACTGGATGGCTAACCTCCATATAATCAAAATTGTATTCATTGCCTGCAGGATCGGTTACTGTTTGCAGTAACCCTTTTTTTATATCATCAACACTAAAACTGGGATAATATGTAAACTCTATATACCTTCCGGTAGCTACATCTGTCAGCCTAGAAGGCCTCCTGTTTCTTATTGCAAAGAATTTTGCGGCTGCTTGTTCAGAAACATACTCAAGGTCAACAGCAAAGAAAGTCCTCAATTCACGAAGAATGCTGGACCCAAACTCAGTAACATCAATACCTGGTGTCCCATCATCAATTCTAGTAACAGGTGTTGCCTCCACAGCCTCACCAAGTTTACCTCCATGGCATAGGTAAGTGTATTCCAGCGTATTCCCGTTCCTATCTTCCATCTTCTTTAATCTATAATCTACAGATTCCACATCAACCTGCCCGGAAGTAAGGTAGATATAATAGGGCTCAAAATAATATTTCATGCCGTGTTTTGTCCGCCATACATAGGTAATTGGGTAAGGATCGTCAAGCCTTTTAGGTTCAGGTTCACCTTCAAATAGTTTCGTTTGCCTGCTGGACCTTCCCATAGGCTGATAGTAATCTATGTCATGAACAAAGCACTGGAACTGGGTATGGCCTTTATTGGTGGAAATATTGATTAATCTGTAGACAGGTTCACCGGTCTCACGATCATAGTTGGCAAAAACATGCATGGTAACATCATGATTTGTTTTCCAACTGACCCCTAATAAATTTTCACCAGTTACTGTTCCGGTACCATATGTCCGGCTAAAACTCAGAGCCAACTCTTTATCGTGTCCCCTGCATGGCACATCAAACTCAGTTGTTTTCACAGTCAGTTTGCCGGTTGAAAGATTAACACGGACAGTATCTTCATGAGGAACATCCACCTGCAGTAAATCTTTTGGATTTTTTGGTGGTATCGGGGCGCCATGAATATCCAATACCCCATACGCATTCTGGGGAAGCAAACTATATGTATTATCTTCTTCAGCTAAAACAAAATCATTTATCAAGAAAACCGAAATAAAAAATAGAAAGATTTTTATGTATAATTTCATGCGCTATCTCCTTTTAATCCTGATATATAACTGCTCCGTTATTCGGTGATATTATTGTCAAATTTGGAGGTGTTACATCACGCCCGCCGACAACTGATATAGCTGAAAATTTAGCACAGTCTCTTGCGGCAAGAGCGGTAATGTTCAATTGGCCATCTGAAATTTTTACAGTAAATTCTTTGTCTAAAGCAGTGTCATGGCCTGCCGCAGCATAAATATCTAGATTCTGCAGAACTTGCTCTCCCTCTATCCAGACACTAAATACTCTTTTTCCCGCGCCTGTAAAATAGGTTTCAGCAAATTTTAAAGTAACCGTGTAAGTTCCATCCGGAACATCAAATTTATATTCGCCTACATTGTAGCGTTCTGACCGATAAAGAATATCATCTTCCGTATCTTCTATGGAATCAGAAGTACTAGCCCAGTTTCCGTCAACATATCCGCAGCCGTTTTGAGTTGAATATTGTTGATCAGCGGCATAAAAATCACCGTTCCGGGCAGTGTAAACTTCACCTCCGCAGTTAATTCTTTTCTCATAGCCGCAAACAGTGGTTGTTCCTAACACTTCAAATTCCCGGAGAGAATAGCCCCATTCCGTGCCCCCTTGAATACCCTGCATCTTGACATATCGGGCGGTCTGCGTCCCAAGGAAAATGACATCTTCGCCCCCATCACCTGAAGTTTCTGTATAAACTGTATTCCAGTTTTGGGCATCATCTGAAATTTGTATCTCATAAGCCAATCCGTAAGCCGTTTCCCAAGTTAATTTAACCGTATCAAAACTGCGGGGGGCACTAAGATCAATATAGATCCATTCATTATCAGTAAATGCTGATGACCAGCGGCTATTAAAGTTGCCATCCATAGCTTTATCAGCCGTTAAATATAAATTTTCATCAGAGGAAGAAACTGCTGTCATCCGCATCATGGTTTTGAATTCCCAGAGAGAATATCCATAAGGCGTTGCCCTGGAAATGCCATTCATTCTGACAAA
The DNA here is from genome assembly GCA_023136205.1 of Candidatus Auribacterota bacterium. Classification (GTDB taxonomy): domain Bacteria; phylum Auribacterota; class UBA6266; order UBA6266; family UBA6266; genus JAGLRQ01. The sequence continues at coordinate 11,711 of JAGLRQ010000019.1, read as the reverse complement.
TCTGGCGCTTTGTTTATCGACATTAATTATATCTACACCGCCATTACTGTTTGTTTCAGTATAAATATTTGTCCAGTTGATACCATTATCTGAGACTTGAATTTCATACTGGCGGCCATACGCGGACTCCCAGTTTAACTCAATAGTGTCAAACGCCCTGGAGTTCATATAATCAATATATATCCATTCATTATCACTAAATGCTGATGCCCAGCGAGTATTCATATCACCATCCGCGGCTCTATAAGCTTCTAACCCGGCAGACTCCGATGAAGAAGCCGCGGATTTGGAAATTTCAAATTCCCAGAGAGAATAACCCCATTCTGTACCCCTGATAAGGCCTTTCATCTTGATATATCGGGCAGTTTGTTCTCCAGGGTGAATTACGTCTTCACCTCCGTTACCCGAATTTTCAGTATAAATAGTGCTCCAATTCTGAGCATCATTTGAAATTTGAATCTCATAGCTTGCAGCATAAGCTGTCTCCCAGCTCAATTTAACGGTGTCAAAGGCGCGGGGTGAACCTAAATCAAGATATATCCATTCGCTATTTGTATGAGCGGATGCCCAGCGGGTTGCAATATTGTTGTCTACAGTTTTCTCTGCCATTAAGTTAAAATTTTCATCTGAAGAAGAAACAGCCGTGGTCTTCTTTGATATTGTTTTAATTAAACTCACATCATCAAAATATACTACCCCTGAATAGTTACCTGTCTGCCCCTGCTCGTCCGGTAAATGTAAAACCACGAGCTGAAGTTTGCAATTCTGAGCCCCAAGGGGAACAACATTGCTTATTTCAAGTTTTACCCACTGACTCTGAGCCTGGCCATAGCCGTATTTCTGAGATTGGAACTTGCCGACTTCGTTTTCCGCGTTTATACCCTGCCCATCATAAAATACAACCTCTAAATAGGTTTCTATATCTTCAGTAAGGGGATTAGATTCCGGTATTAATAAATGGGCTTCTGCTTCAAAACTGTCTCCAACCAGGAAGTCTGTTATATTTTCCTGTAACGCAATATCACTTGCCCACATATAAGTTGAAACAGATACCGTTAGTTTATAAGATTCAGTTCCCGAATGAACCTCCTCTGTATTGTCAAAATCTTTTGTTCCCGGCCCCCAATCCTTCCAGTTTACCCCGGAAGAATGAGGAGATTGTTCAAATCCGGCATCCAGAATTAAGTTTTCCTGGGCGGAAGACAATGGGGCTATCAAAAAGGAAAAGACAGTTAAAATTATTAATCGTTTTAAAAAACACATAATGCTCTCCTTGTGATTTAAGTAAAGGCCGATATTATAATTTTTACTTGGGGTGTAAAGCGGAAAGGTTTAGTGCAGCCTTTAGGTAACATTTAAAAAACTTTCTTTAGCTTAGATGGATTATTCCAAATACATAAAACATTAGCCAAACGTTGATTTTATCACAGATGGGTACTACTATTTTTTACAAAAACAAATAAATGTCAAGGGGGAATTTTTGAGCATTTCGTAAGTTCTTGTAGTCGTGGAAGTTAGGAAGCAAAAAAAATAGGGAAGATTTAGGCTCTAGATTGTAAAACTTTTTACATCAAGAAAAAAGATTAAAGCAAAAAGTAAAGTATGATACCATTCAAACGTTATGATTGCAAAAGTGGTGCTTGAAATTCCTGTAGAAAAAGAATTTGACTATATTATTCCCGATAGATTAAAAGACAAAATCTCACCGGGTATAATGGTCTCAGTCCCGTTCAGGAACAAAACTGTAAGGGGATATGTTATATCCCTGTCAAAAGTAAGCAGGCTGAAAGAACTAAAAGAAATAAAAGATGTTCCTGATGAATTTCCCATATTAACGAAAAATATACTTAAGCTTGCCCGGTGGATATCCGATTACTATCTTTCCCCTATCGGCATAGTCATAAAATCCCTTCTCCCGCCCGGGGTAAGGAGCAATAAAGGATGGCGCAAAAACTTATACGTAACACCTAATTTAAAACCCGAAGAGCTAAAGAATGTTCTTAAAAAAATTGAAAAACGGTCCCCAAAACAGGCTTCCATATTACACGTAATCCTCTCTTCTTTAAATTCGGCGGAGGGTTTTGAAATAAACAGGCTTATTTCTTCGGCAAAGGCATCAAGAAGCTCCCTCTTTTCACTTATAAGTAAAGGACACCTCTCACTTATTGAAAAATCTCCTTTAAAAGAAGGTAAAATCATATTCGACTATCCAAAGAGCAGTGAATTAACCCTTACCGATGAACAGGAATATGCCTTATCCAAAATAAATAACGCTTTAGACAAAGAGCTTTTTAAAACCTTTTTAATCAAAGGGGTTACCGGCAGCGGAAAAACAGAAATTTACTTAAATGCCATTAATTCAGCCATAAAGAAAGATAAAGGCGCTGTTGTCCTTGTTCCTGAAATATCACTTACACCCCAGACTATAGACAGGTTCAGGCAGAGAGTAAAAGAACCATTGGCGATTCTCCATAGCGCCCTGTCTGCCGGCGAACGCTCACACCAGTGGAAACAAATCAGAAGCGGCAAAGCCAGGATTGTAATAGGCGCGCGTTCAGCAATATTTTCCCCGGTAAAGAATCTCGGGTTAATCATAGTGGATGAAGAACATGAAAAAAGTTATAAACAGGAGGAACAGCCAAGGTACAACGCCAGGGATTTGGCCGTAGTGCGCGGAAAACTTGAAAAAGCCGTTGTTGTCCTTGGCTCCGCTACCCCGTCACTTGAATCTTATTATAATGTTAGCAAAAGAAAATATTCCCTTCTTAACATTAATAAAAGAGTTGACGGCAGAGCCCTTCCTGATATTGAAGTTGTTGATATGCGTTCAGACCGCCAGAATATAAAACTTTCATGTTCTCAGGAACTGGCAGGTGAAATTGACAAACGAATTGCCGCCGGAGAACAATCCATACTTTTTCTAAACAGAAGAGGGTTTTCCGCCTCCCTGATATGCCCGAAATGCGGGGAAACCATAAAATGTAAGAGTTGCAGTATTTCGATGACCTATCATAGATCCAAAAATATGCTTATGTGCCACCTCTGCGGATACCAGAAAAGGCTACTGGAAATATGCCCGTCATGCAAAGGCCAAAAGGTTTTTCAAATTGGGCTCGGCACAGAAAAAGTTCAACACCATATTGAAAAGCTCTTTCCCAAAACAAAGGTTTTGAGAATGGATTCGGATACTACTTCTTTCAAGGGTGCTCATAAAAAACTCCTTACGGAATTTAAACACAAGAAGTATCAAATAATGGTAGGAACACAGATGATAGCAAAAGGGCTTGATTTCCCTGACGTAACCCTTGTAGGTATAATTTTCGCGGATTTATCTCTTTCATTTCCGGATTTCAGGTCTTCTGAAACAACTTTTCAACTGCTTACTCAGGCAGCGGGAAGAGCAGGAAGGGGATCTGTTCCCGGAAAAGTTATAATTCAAACATGTCTGCCGGGACATTATTCAATCAAATCCGCGTCTTTCCAAAACTATGAAGCCTTTGCCGAAAAGGAACTGGAATTTCGGAAAGAACTGAACTACCCGCCTTTTGCCCATATTATAAACTTTGTAATTTCAGGCAAATTCGAAAAGGCCGTTTCAAAACAAGCTGAAAAACTCACATTTCTTCTTAAAAAACACATTGAACCCGGTATCAATGTCCTTGGCCCTTGCCCCTGCGCAATTTCCAGGTCAAAAACAAAATTCAGGTGGCAGGTTATGATAAAGGGAAAATCTGTTTCAGCTCTTCATAAATGCGCGAGAAACGTATTAGCAAAACTTAAAAAGAGCAAGGGAATTGCGATAGCCGTTGATGTAGATCCCTTAAATCTTATGTAACAAATAAACGATAGTATACAGTATATAGTATTGAGTATTGAGTATAAAAAATCATAAATTCTGCCCCTATCGGGGACTTAATCCTGTTAATCCCTATACGGCTTTTAAGCTGTTCACTGCTTTTTTATCTCCAATAGTTAAGCCGGTAATAACTTCCGCCGGTTTGATAATAGAAGCCTAATCTGGTACTGGCCCAATTGCTGATATAAGTATAACCGAACGGAGACCAACGGCGGGAAGAAGGGAAAGGATAGCTGTAATACGGGGTGTACGTATTAGCATACCGGTATCTTTCGGCACTTATCTTTTGTTTTTCCACCTTAAGCTTTTCCTGCTGTTTTTCATAAGCGAGATTTTCCTTTATCTGCATATCGGCAGACGCTCTGAGGGCCTTCTGGGTTTCAGGTGAAATTTCTTTAGGCCCCGCAACGGTTTCCCCCGCTGCTTTCCAGCCCGGAGGAGGAGGAACTATTTGCTTTGAATCATCCTTAAAATTTTTCGCAAGCTCGTAACACTCTTTGGCTTCCCCTTTCATTCCAATCTGCTTAAACAAACGAGCGGATTCCCTCAAACCCGAACTGCTCTCTTCATTTTCAGCTATTCTTCTAGAGGACTTAAGACAGGCGGAAGCCAGTTCAACATCTTTTACTTTTACGGCAATCTTTGCGGTTTCAATTAATCCGCGCCAGTCTTCTGTTTTTTCCGAGACTGTCCTGGCATTTATAAGAAAACTTATCCCCTTGTTATACGTGCCAAGGCCAGGCGGAAGATTTACCAGTACAACGCCCGCTGAAAGGCATCCGCGCCAGTCATTTTTTTCGGATGAAAAACTATTCGCTTTCTCAAAAAACTTTATTCCGTCCTCAGGTTTGTTACATGCTAAAAGTCCGTAACCGGATTCCACGCATCCGGGCCAGGATTTAATAGAAATGGCAATTTTTCCCGCTGAATTAAAAGATTTTTCAGCGCTTGCTAAATTTTCATTCGTAAGCGACAAAAGAGCTGTAGCATGTAGATTCTGCATTTCCTCTTCCTTAGAAAGCTTTTCAGCCGCGTACGATACTGTTGAAAGAAGAAACATAAATACCACAAAAACAATAGAGGATACATTAATAGCCCTGTTTTTCATATTACCTCCTGCTTTTTTTACTTTTCTTTTTCTGCTTTTGCCCTTTTTCTTTATGATCAATGATAACCTTGATTTTAAAATTGTCAAATATCAAAATAGCGCCGGCGGCCATAGGCTAAACACTTGACGGCTTGGACAACTCAATGTTACTATAAATCACGGGGTTTTTAGATGAGGGATAAGGCTGAAAAACGAAAGTTACAGAAGCTTGAGAAATTTCTTGAAGCTAAGGAATTTCCGTCTGGAGAGAAATACTGCTCTGAATTAATCAGGGAAATCGAAGAAAATCCATCCCCTGCCGGGCCATATGCTGCCGAAGTGTATGCCGCTAACTCTCAAATTGAACTGACAAAAGGCAATTATGAAGATTCTTTCCTCGCTCTTCTTAAATCTATTGGATATGGATTAGATATAGAAAAATACGAGCAGTTAATTAATAATGTCTCTTCTAAAATCACAAACTTAAACGATAATTTTATTCAATGCATCAAAAACCTTATTCAGATAGATAAGGATACCCCTCAAATCTTATCAATGCTAATAAACCATTTTTATACAGAATGGACTCCATATCAAAAATACAGGTCTGAAGAGTATAAATTCTGGTGTGAAAAAGCATTTAAAAAATTTGGTTTAAGAGACCAGTTAATAATGGAAGAACTCGGAAAATGCTACATCGTTTCAGAAGAAGACAGTGCGGAAGTATATGAAATCTGTAAAGCCCTCGGCACCCAGTACACCGACCTCCTGTACAGGGCAAGTATTTTCTGTATCAGTAACGATTGTTACGATATCGCCGAGAAAATACTTTTATCCATTGTCAGCACTCAGAAAACAAAATATCTCCTCAAGCCGCCTAAGATGGATTACCACTTCCCTGCTTACGTAGCTCTCGGAGACATATGCTGTTTCATAAAAAAGGGCAGCAGTATGAAAGAAGGAATAGAATTTTATCAGGGGGCTCTGAAAATAAACAAGAACTGCGCGAGCTTATATAACCGTCTGGGCGATATTTACAGGAAAATGGAAGGGCAAAAAAATATTGAAGCGGCAAAAGATTTCTACCACAAGGCTCTTGAAATAGACAGTCATAATACCAAAGCACACTACTGGCTTGGAAATATATTTATGTCCACTAAAGAATATGAAAAAGCATTAAATCACTTCAGTACCATAGCAAATGAAAAACCTGATTTTCCCGATATTGACATAAGAATTGTCGAAGCCTCAGAAGAACTTGCCGAAAAAGATTTTAGAGAAGGAAATATGGAAAAATCCCAGGCCATCTGCAAAGGCTTACTGGAAATTGATGAAAATAATATAAAAGCACAAATGCTTCTAAAAGAAATGGAAGCAGTAAACCCCGGCCCTCCAAGACAGGACATAAGCGCTGATAACGAAACCGGCCTGAAAAAATATAAAAGAAAATACGCGAGAATAAATACAGATCTTCCCGCAAACCTTAAGGTACTCGCGCAAACAGATAGAGATCTGATGCCGGAAAAAATTCCTTCAATTGTTTCTAACCTTAGCGTCGCCGGAGCAGTTGTTCAGGTCCCAATCCATAAAAAAGGGAACCTGCTCCTGGGAACATTAGCCGAACTTGAAATACACCTGCCGGGAAACACCGCGCCCCTGATAGCGTGCGGCCCCATAATAAGATTTATACCATCCCTCACAGGTATTTTTGAAAGCATGAGTTTCGCTATACACTTCCAGGAAATATCTCCCGCCGACAAGGAAAAACTTACAGAGCACGTTGATTTGAATATTGAATCACTTTAATTCTTTAAGAATTTTTTTCATATCTTCCCAAACGTAAATTCTGTTTTGCTTTGAATAGTTTCTGAGCAGATAGGCAGGATGGAAGGTGGGCATCAACTTAATCCCGTGATAATCAAAAAAGGTGCCCCGGAGCTTTGTAATTCCATCTTTCACTCCTATGAGTGTCCGGGAAGCAAAATTTCCAAGAGTACAGATAACTTTAGGTTTTATAAGCTCTATCTGTCTTATAAGGTATGGCTCACAACATTCTATCTCATCAGGCATAGGATTTCTGTTTTCAGGAGGCCTGCATTTCAGGATATTCGCGATAAAAACATTTTCCCTCCGCATGTCCATGCCTTTGGATATTATCTCAGTAAGAAGCTTACCGGCCCTGCCGACAAAAGGCCTTCCCTGCTTATCTTCATCCTTGCCGGGGGCTTCACCCACAAACATCAAATCGGCAGAGTAGTTACCCTCCCCAAAAACAGAATTATTTCTTAAAGATCCCAGAGGGCATTTCCTGCATTTTTCAACCATTTCTTTAAGCACACCAAGATTTTTTACAGAACTTATATCAGCATCTAAAACCTCGGATTCAAAAAGAGAACCACTTTTATATTCAGAAACTTTCCGGCCATTATCGATATCTTTCGCAGAAGAAGCTATCCATTTTTCACCATTTTCTTTCTTCTGCCTGAGATACTTCCCTACATTTTGAGTCAGTCCGGCAAGTTCTTCTCTTATCTCATCTTTCATTCATTATGCTCCAAAGTAATCTTTTACCGCTGTGATAACCTCATTTCTCATGTCATCTGAGAGAAACGGATAAACAGGAAGAGAGATAACCTCCTGGGCAGCTTTTTCGGATTCGGGGAAATCACCTTTTTTATAGTTTAAATACCTGTAACATTTCTGTAAATGCAACGGCAGGGGATAATAGATACCGAATCCTATTCCACGTTTCTCCAATTCCCGAATAAGCCCATTGCGCTTCTTAACCCTGATTGTATACTGGTTAAATACATGGTACTTGTTCCGGCCTATTACGGGAAGCGTAACTCCATCAATATCCTTAAACGCATTATTGTAAAGCTTAGCATTCTTTATTCTGATATTAGTCCATTCCTCAAGGTGCTTTAACTCTACAAGAAGGATCGCGGCCTGAAGGGTATCCAGCCTGCTGTTTATCCCTACAAAATCATGATAGTATCTGTCTTTACCGCCGTGAACCCTGAGCATTTTGATTTTCGCGGCCAAATCTTCCCTGTTTGTTGTAACCATTCCCCCGTCCCCAAAACATCCCAGGTTCTTACTGGGGAAAAAGCTGAAACAACCCGTATCTCCTGCTTCACCGGCTTTTTTATCAAAAGACACTGCTCCAATGGACTGACAGGCATCCTCTATTACAAAAAGGTTTTTATCTTTACCAATCTTTACAATGGGATTCATTTCCGCTATTTGCCCGAAAAGATGCACGGGTATAATGCCTCTGGTTCTTCCTGAAATTTTCTCTTCCATAAGATCCGGATTAATGTTAAACGTAGCCGGATCAATATCCACAAACGCGGGAACTGCTCCCAACCTCGAGATTGAACCGACTGTGGCAAAAAAGGTAAAAGGGGTTGTAATAACCTCGTCTCCCGGCTTAAGATCAAAAGCCATCAACGACAAAAGCAGGGCGTCGGTCCCTGATGCACAGCTGACCGCGTACTTTGTATTAGAAAATTTTGAAATTTCTTCTTCAAGTTTACTTACTTCAGGGCCCAGAATAAATTTACCGCTATTAAGAACATTTTGCACCGCTTTATCTATCTCTTTTTTTATGGAAAGATATTGGGCTTTCAAATCAAGTAATGGAATTGACATAGTAATTTAACCTCATTTAACTCTTTTCTTTTTTGTACCATTCAAACGTTTTTTTCAGCCCTTCTTCAAATCCAAGAGAAGGAGTAAAAGCGAGCAGTTTTTCAGCCTCTTTAATAGAAGCCTGACTGTGCTTTACATCTCCCATCCGCGGAGAATCATATCTCGGGTTTACGCCTTTAGAAGCTACCTTTGAAAGAACCTTTAAAAGTTCGTTCAATGTATATCTTTCGCCGCAGGCTATATTATAAACCTTCCCAACCGCTTCTTCGGAAACAAGGCAGGCCCTTAAATTCGCATCCACCACATTTTTAATGTAGGTAAAATCACGGGACTGCTCCCCATCACCGTAAATAACCATCTGTTTGCCGGAAATAATGGCGGTTATAAAAAGAGGGATAACCGCCGCGTAATCACTATGGGGATCCTGGCGGGGGCCAAAAACATTAAAGTACCTCAGGCTTATTGTCTTAAGCCCGTAAAGCTCGTAAAAAATTTTACAGTAATGCTCCCCGGCAAGTTTCGACAAGGCATAGCCGGAAAGTGGATTTGGAATCATATTTTCATGCTTAGGCAACGTCTCTGAATCTCCATAAACTGAAGAAGAAGAAGCAAAAACAAACCTTTTAACTTGCTGTTCCTTCGCGGAAAGAAGAAGATTCAGGGTGCCGGTAACATTTATTTCATTTGTGGTAAAAGGGTTTTCAACCGACCGTTGGACAGAAGCTAATGCCGCCTGATGGAGTATAAAATCAACTCCCCGGACAGCTTTGTCCGTAACACGCCGGTCTCTTATATCCCCTTCCATCACTTCAACTTTATCAGCAAAACTTTTGATATTTTCCTTCTTACCCGTCAGAAAATTATCAAGGATCCTCACATCTTCGCCTTTTGCGGCCAGTTCCCCGGCTATATTCGAACCGATAAAACCGGCACCGCCGGAGATAAGATATAGAGACATTTTTCCTCCCTTGTATATACTTTAGAGCTTCAATATTTTATTATTTGAATTTTTTATTGTATTTCTGGTATCGAAAATGAACTTTGAATGTTTTACTACCAGTTTATAATCAAAACAGTCATGGTTTGTAAGTATCAAAACACAATCCGCATTCTCCAGAAGTCTCCTGGAAACCTTTTTGCCTTTAACCGGCCCTTTTTCGAGCCTGATTTCAGGGACAAACGGGTCACAGTAGTTAACCCTTGCTCCCGCTTCCTTAATTTTTCTAAGGATATCAATGGCGGGCGACTCTCTCGTATCACCAACATTCTTTTTATACGCAACTCCGAGAATCAATATGGACGATTTTTTAAGACATTTACCTCTTTTATTTAACCCCTCAATAAGCTTATTAACAATATGATACGGCATATAAGAATTTATTTGTGATGCCAGTTCAATAAAACGCGCTTCAAAATCAAAGCTCTTTGCCTTCCATGAAAGATAAAGCGGGTCAATGGGAAGACAATGCCCCCCGATTCCGGGCCCCGGATAAAACGGTGTAAAACCAAAAGGTTTGGTTGCTGCCCCTTTTATTACTTCCCACACATCTATATCCATCCTGTCACACATCATCGCGATTTCATTTACAAGGCCTATGTTAACTGCCCTGAATGTGTTTTCAAGAAGCTTTACCATTTCGGCCACACGTATGGATGAAACAGGAACTATCTTTACAATAACCTTGCCATAAAGCGCCTGCGCCATTTTTAAACATTTTTTTGTTAACCCCCCTATTACCTTTGGAATATCCTTTGTCCCATATTCTTTGTTACCCGGGTCAACCCTCTCAGGAGAAAAAGCCATGAAGAAATCCTTTCCGGCTTCATATCCGCCTTCCGCCAGTATCGGAAGGATAATCTCTTCACATGTCCCGGTATAGGTTGTGCTTTCCAAAACAATGAGCTGGCCTTTATGCTGGTACTTTGCAATCTTCTCCGCGGAAGAAATTATATAAGACATATCCGGATCTCTTGTTTTTCTCAGGGGAGTCGGAACGCAGATTATTACAGCATCAATATTTTTCAAAACAGAAAAATCCGTGGTTGCTTTAACCAAACCTTTTCTGACTAAAGCTTTTAGCTCTTTCGAATCCACATCACCTATATAGGATACTCCCTTGTTTATTTTCCCTACCTTACCGCGGTCAATATCTATACCTGTAACCTTAAAGCCTGCGTTGCCAAATTCAACAGCAAGGGGCAGACCCACATAACCAAGGCCCATAATCCCTATTTTCGCGGAACCTTCAGATATCTTTTTACTAAGATCCATAATCCTCCTTTATATACCATTCTCTATTCCCTTCCCACACTCTTATAAATAAATCCTTCCTCAATCATCTCAATTGGTTCAAATATATTTCTACCGTCAATAACTATCGGCTGAATTAATAATTTTTTTATCTTCTTAATATTAAGTTTTGTGAATTCCTCCCACTCTGTAAGCACAACCAGCGCGTCGCTCCCTTTTGCGGTTTCATAGGGATCTTTACAGTATGTAATCCCCTTTAACACCGCGCGCGCTGTTTTCATCGCCTGAGGATCATATACCTTTATTTTTGCCCCCTCTTTTTTAAGCATATTAATAATGTCTATCGAAGGAGCATTTCTCATATCATCCGTATTCGGTTTGAAGGCAAGCCCTAATATCCCGATAACTTTGTTCTTAACCACCCACAGGGTATCTGTAATTTTCTTCACAAAAAGTTTTTTCTGAAGTTGATTGATCTTTTCAACTTCTTTGATAAGAGAAAAATCATACCCTAAATCTTCGGCAATCTTAATAAAGGCAGATACGTCTTTGGGGAAACAGGAACCGCCGTATCCAATACCCGCTTTCAAAAAAGCTTTGCCTATTCTTTTATCCAGTCCCATTCCAACAGCAACTTCTTCAACATTGGCGCCGCTTCTCTCACAAACGTTTGAAAGAGCATTAACAAAGGATATTTTCAACGCGAGAAAGGCATTGGAGGCGTGTTTAATAAGCTCCGCGCTCTTTATATCAGTAATTATCATCGGAGCTTTAAGGGTTTTGTATAATTCTTTCATTTTATTTGCGGCTTTTCTGCTTGTAACGCCGACCACTATTCTGTTTGGGTGCATCGTATCAAATAT